>JBKHHL010000025.1:0-22939 GCA_046539175.1 Desulfosudaceae bacterium | reverse complement strand
AGGATTTTTCCATGCGCTACATGCTGGTGGACGGCCAGGGCAACTTCGGCTCGGTTGACGGCGATTCCCCGGCAGCCATGCGATACACCGAAGTGCGCATGGCCAAATTATCCCACCAGATGTTGCAGGATATCGATAAAAACACGGTTGATTTTTTCAATAACTACGATGAAAGCCTGCAAGAGCCGGCGGTCCTGCCCTCCCGGGTGCCCGCTCTCCTGGTTAACGGTTCAGCGGGAATCGCCGTGGGTATGGCCACCAATATTCCGCCGCACAACCTGGGCGAGGTCTGCGACGCCATCACCGCCCTGATCGATGATCCCGGCATCACCGTGGAAGGGCTGATGTCTTTCATTCCCGGGCCTGATTTTCCCACCTACGGCATTATCCACGGCGGCCAGGGCATTTACGACGCCTATGCCACCGGCCGGGGCAGCATCAAGATCCGCGGCGAAGTAGCGGTGGAAAAAGACAAGAAGGGTAATGATGAAACCATCGTTATCACGGAGTTGCCCTACCAGGTCAACAAGGCCCGACTCATTGAAAAAATTGCCGACCTGGTTAAGAACAAGGTCATTGAAGGCATCCGTTATGTCCGTGATGAATCCGACAAAGAAGGCATGCGCGTGGCCATCGGGCTGAAACGGCAGCAATTCGCCGAAGTAATAGTCAACCAGCTCTACAAGCATACCCGGCTGCAGCACAGTTTCGGCATCAACCTGCTGGCAGTGGTCAACAACCGCCCGGAAGTGTTGACCTTAAAAGAAATTTTTGAATATTTCATTCTTCACCGCAAGGAAATCATCATCCGCCGGACCCGGTTCGAGCTGAAAAAAGCCGAAGACCGGGCCCATATTTTAGAAGGCTTGAAAACCGCCATTGACAACCTGGACGAAGTGGTCGCCCTGATCCGCCGGGCCTCTTCCCCGGCCGAAGCCAAAGCCGGGCTCATCCAGCGCTTCGAATTGACGGCGGTGCAGGCCCAGGCCATTCTGGATATGCGCCTCCAGAAACTGACCGGCCTGGAACGTGACAAAATTATCACCGAGTACCAGGAAGTCCTCAAACAGATTGCCTACTACCGGGAAATACTGGCCAGTGAAAAGATGGTTCTGGATCTGATCAAGGAGGAATTGTCCGAGCTGAAGGAAAACTTCGGCGATGAACGCCGCACCCGCATTGTCGGTGAAGCCTCCCGGGAGATCAATCTCGAGGACATGATCGTGGAAGAGGACATGGTGGTAACCGTTTCCCGCAGCGGCTACATTAAAAGAAATCCCATCAGTCTTTACAAAAAACAGCTCCGCGGCGGAAAAGGCAAGACCGCCATGGGCACCAAGGAAGATGACTTCGTCGACCGCCTCTTTATCGCTTCCACCCATCACACCTTTCTCTTCTTCACCAACCGGGGCAAGGTGTACTGGCGCAAAGTCTATGAGATACCGCAGGCCGGACGAGCCAGCCGCGGCTCCGCCCTGGTCAACCTGCTGGAGCTGGAGGAGGGCGAAATGCTGGCCACCGTCCTGAACGTGCCGGATTTCGAGCCGGGGTACTACATTCTCATGGCCACCCGCAACGGCCTGGTCAAAAAAACCGACCTGATGGCCTACAGCCGCCCCCGCGCCGGCGGGATTATCGCCCTGGGACTGGCTGATGACGACGAACTCATCGCCGCCCGCATCACCGACGGCTCCTGGAATGTTTTTCTCGGCGCCGCCGGCGGCAAGTCCGTCCGCTTCCTGGAAACCGACGTCCGGCCCACCGGCCGGATTTCCCGGGGAGTCCGGGGCATGCGCCTGGACTCCGGTGACCGGCTGGTCGGCATGGAAGTATTAAGTCACGGCAAAACCCTGCTGACCATCACTGAAAACGGTTATGGCAAACGCACCTCCATTGATGAATATCCCATCAAGAAACGGGGCGGCAAGGGCATTATCACCATCAAAACCAGCGCCCGCAACGGCATGGTGGTGGGCATTCTGCTGGTGGAGGATGAGGATGAAGCCATGATCATGACCGATGCCGGCAAAATCATCCGGATTTCCATGAAAAGCATTTCAGTCATCAGCCGCAATACCCAGGGAGTCCGCCTGATCGGCCTGGATGAGGACGAGTCGGTTACCGGCGTAGCCAGGCTGGCCGAGGAAAAAGAGACCGACGACGACCAGGACGATGTCATGGCCGCGGATATGACCTCGGGCCCGGACGGAGCGGACCATGACTAAGAATATCGAAACAGTTAAAATCGGAGTCGTCGGAGCGGGAAGCTGGGGCACGGCCCTGGCTCACCTTCTGGCCGGGAAGGGCCTGAACCCGATGCTCTGGGCCTATGAAGCCGAGTTGTGCGACCAGATCGGAGAAAACCGGGAAAACCGGCTTTATCTGCCGGGCGTCAAGCTGGCCCCGGGCATCGCGGTTTCCACCGACCTGGCCACGGTTGTCTCCGAAAAGGACATCGTTCTGATGGTAGTGCCCTCCCATCTCATGCGGTCGGTATCCGATCAGATGAAGGGCTGTCTGGCCGAAGAGACGATTGTCGTTACCGCCTCCAAGGGCATAGAAAACAAAACCCATTTAACCATGTCCGGGGTGCTGGCGGAAACCCTGCCCTCGGTTGATCCGGATTACCTGGCCGCCATTTCAGGTCCCAGTTTCGCCCGGGAAGTAGCCACCGACATACCCACCGCGGTGACCGTGGCCGCCCGCGAGGCCGAAACAGGCCGTTTCCTGCAGCAGGTTTTTTCAGCGCCCGTTTTCCGGGTTTACACTCATAATGATATTATCGGCGTGGAACTGGGCGGCGCCCTGAAAAACGTCATCGCCCTGGCTTCCGGCATTATCGACGGGCTGGGCCTCGGTCTGAACACCCGCGCCGCCATGATCACCCGCGGCCTGGCGGAAATCCGCCGGGCCGGGATCGCCCTGGGCGCCGACCCGCATACCTTTTCCGGCCTGGCCGGAGTGGGGGATCTGCTGCTGACCTGTACCGGCAATCTCAGCCGGAACTACACCGTCGGCAAAAAGCTGGGCCAGGGCATGACCATCGACGAAATCCTGTCGGAAATGCGGATGGTGGCCGAAGGGGTCAAAACGGCCAAATCGGTTTACAACCTGTCCCGCAAGCTGGGCGTTGAAATGCCCATCTGCAACGAAGTCCACGCCGTTATTTACGAAGGCGTTTCCGCCCGGGACGCGGTTTTCCGGCTGATGACCAGGTCGCTCAAGGACGAGCTCGACCAGGAAGTTAAGAACCCGTATTAAAAAACAGACCATCAGGATTGACGATTTTGTGAAAAGTTTCCCGGCCCGGAGCCCGGCCAGGATCGATTTACCGGGCCCGGCCGGGACCTGGTATTGACTTTTCACGAAACCGGGTTAAGGATAAGCCATGAGGGCGACGCCGGCACACAAAGGAACGGGGCACAGGCAACGACTGCGGGAAAAATTTCTGAAAGCCGGGTTGGATGGTTTTCACGATTACGAAATCATTGAATTGCTGCTGACGATCGGGACTCCGGTCAAAGACTGCAAAGAACCCGCCAAGGCGGCCCTGCGGGAATTCCAATCCCTGCAGGGGGTGCTGGAGGCCTCCAGCGAAGACCTTTGCCGGGTCAGGGGAATTGGCCCCACCAACGTGTTCGGCCTGAAGCTGATCAAGGCCGTGGCTGACCGGTATCTGGAAAAAAAGATAATTGACCGGCCCCTGATCAGCAATTCCCGGGAACTGCTGGACTATCTCAACCACACCATCCGGGACAAAGGCCGGGAAGTCTTTTTGGGAATATTTTTAGACGCCAAAAACCGGGTTCTGGCGGTGGAGACCCTCTCCCGGGGCACCCTGACCCAGAGTTCGGTTTACCCCCGGGAAGTTGTCCGACGGGCTTTGGCAAAGCAGGCCGCGGCCGTTATCTTCTGCCACAACCATCCCTCGGGCGAACCGGATCCCTCGGCGGAAGATACCGCCCTGACCCGGCGTCTGCTGAACGCCTGCCGCCTGATGGGCATCACTGTTCATGAACATATTATTATCGCGGCCAGGGGGCATTACAGTTTCGCGGATAACGGCTTCATCGCCCGCCTTAACCGAGAATTTGAAGCCGGGGAACAGATGTGATCACCCCGCCGAGTAACAGGATGAAACGCGATCATGCCGGATGACATTTCACCCAAGCCCTGCTTTGGCATACTCGACCGGGTTTTTCCCATGCAGCCAGACGGCCTGCGGGAGACGCCGGCGGAATGCCTGGCCTGTCCCCATAAGACCGCCTGTTTGAAAAAAGCCATTAACAGCCGGCAGGGTTTGCAATTGACCGAAGAAAAAGTTGATCGGGCCTACGCTTCCGGCAACATGGGCTTCCTGGAACGGTGGGCTAAACGCAAATCCATTCACCGGAAAAAGTCATCGGGGCGTCGCCGCGATCTCTGATCTGCTGGCGGCGCGCGCCGGAAAGGGGGATTTTCCATGAGACCACTTGAAAAAATTGAGGTGGCCGGTAAAACCGTGCTGGTACGGGTAGATTTCAACGTGCCTTTAAACGACCAACAGGAGATAACCGACGATACCCGCGTCCGTTTCGTGTTGCCGACCCTGCGTTACCTGATCGACCAGGGCGCCGCCATTGTGCTGGCCTCGCACCTGGGCCGTCCCAAGGGCCAACCCGCGCCCGAGCTCAGCCTGAAACCAGTGGCCGGGCACCTGTCCCGACTGCTGGAACACCCGGTGACCATGGCCGCCGACTGTGTCGGACCCGCCACCGCCGAACAGGTAAGCCGCCTGGAACAAGGAGAAATCCTTCTGCTGGAAAACCTGCGGTTTCACCCCGGCGAAAAGGACAACGACGATGAATTCGCCGCCGCCCTGGCGGAAAACATCGATGTTTACGTCAACGACGCCTTTGCCGTCTCCCATCGGGAACACGCCTCGGTTGTGGCTGTTACCCGGCACGTTCCGGTCCGCGCGGCCGGTTTTCTGCTGACAAAAGAGATCAAAGCCTTTAACGACGCCATGGCCGATCCCGTCCGGCCCCTGGTGGCCATCATCGGCGGCGCCAAAGTTTCTTCCAAGCTGGCCGCTCTTTATAACATGCTCAACCGAGTCAACAAGCTCATCATCGGCGGCGCCATGGCCAACACTTTCTTGAAAGCCCGGGGGACCGGGGTGGGGCAATCAAAAGTGGAAGGCGACCTGCTGGACGAAGCCGTCACCATCATGAAGGAGGCCCGGAACCGGAACATCGAGCTGCTTTTACCGGTGGACGTGGCCGCCGCCGAAAAAGCGGCCGCCGACGCTCCTTTTGAGTATGTGGCCATCGAAGAGATTCCCGACCAGGCCATGGCCCTGGACATCGGCCCGGACAGCCTGCGACTTTTCGCCGCGGTGATTAATGAGGCCAAGACCATTATCTGGAACGGTCCCATGGGTATTTTCGAAATGGAGGCCTTTGCCGCCGGCACCCGCGGCATTGCCCGGGCCGTGGCCGAATCCGGCGCCTTTTCCGTGGTTGGGGGCGGCGATACGGTTTCGGCAGTCCAGGCCTGCGGAAAAACCGAAAGCATGTCCTATATCTCCACCGGCGGCGGAGCCTTCTTAATGCTGATGGAAGGAAAAACTTTGCCGGGCGTGGCCGCGCTGGAGGATTAGCCTGAGGATTAACCCGGGGATTAAGCCGGGGATTAAGCCGGATGGTCTCGTAAAAAGTCATTTTTGGGACGGCAAAGTAAAAAGTTCAAGATCAGCTGACAAGCGGGGCGTCGCCAATCTCGAGGAAAAATAATGCCTTTCAATAAATTTCATTAAATATCCGGGTTAAAAAAGGCCGCAAAAAGAACAGGGACAGCTTGCTTTATGGAAATTGATATGTTAACTTGTTGAAATAGTATTAAAACAATCAACGGGAGCGGCGATGTTTCACTGGCGGGCCAGGGAAGAGCTTAGCGCGGAAGAAAGACTACGGCGTTCATATTACGAACTTCTCCGGGATGATATGGATCAATTCATTCTTGAACACGCCCTGATCGATTCTTACAAAAATTTCGCGCGTAAGGAGGAGCCTTTTCCCTTTATCGCCAAAAGAGAACTGAAGCCCCGGGCGCAGCTACCCAAGATCGAATATGAGCTGCACAACTCTTTTCTGGTGCTGTTTGTGGAAGACGTTATTCCCGACACCTTCAAAAAACATATCCGGTTTTTCGACGTCAACAAGATCACCAAGACCAACCTGATGCGGTCCAAATCTTTACCCCTGGGCGATGATTTCGACCGTTCCCAGAAATACCTGGAAGACACCCGGTTTTTCAATTTCTTAAAAGACCTGCTGCCCCTGGATTACGCCCTGCTGGTGCAGCGCGACCCGTCCAGTGTCGCCCACGACCGTTACGCCGTAACTCACTTTCACGTCCGGATCGATTGGCCGGTGGCCGCCGCCGCCGAGGACCTGGGAAGGTTTCTGCGCTATATTTCCAAGGATCTTTATGAAAAAGGCGACAAGTACGCCGAAAGCCTGCAAAAAAAACTGTTTGAATATTACGGGTTTCCTTTCATGATCGGTGGTCGGCGGACGGCCGCCCTGGTGGCCGCCCAGTATCTCAAACAACTGCCCTGCATCAGCACGGTTTACGCCGCCAGCAGCGAAGGCCGGATGCTGACGCGCATTTCCGAACGGGGCGTCTCCAAAGCCACTCTGGTCAAACTGACCAAAAACGAGATGGCGGGACTGGCTAATGACAACGATTTAACCTTAAAAGAGATCCATGAAAATTACCTGATTGCCACCGAGGACCGGGAGGGAGTCTGCATGCTCCAGGTACTTTACCATGAAACCGAACACGCCCGGGTCCCTTCCGACGGTAAACTGCGCACCCTCAACCCGGCCACCCCCTGGCTGACCGTGGGTCACCAGTACGTCCTGCCGACCTCAAATCGCGGCCCGAAACGAAAATATCCCCCTTTGCCGATCAACCTGATTTACGCCGACACCAAGAGCTGATCGCTTTTACCCAAAGCCTGTTTTAAAATGCCGACTGATATGACGCCTTTTAAACCCTCCTCCAGCCAGGAAAAACGCGCCGGTGAGAAAAACTCTCTCCAGGAGATGCTGGCCTTTGACCGGGCCCATATCTGGCATCCTTATACCTCCATGTCAAATCCGCTGCCGGTTTTCCCGGTGGCTGCCGCCCATGGCTGCCGCCTGGTTTTAGAAGACGGCCGGGAACTGATCGACGGCATGGCCTCCTGGTGGACGGCTATCCACGGTTACAATCATCCCGTGCTGAACCGGGCCATCACCGGGCAGACGGAGCGCGTGGCCCATGTCATGTTCGGCGGCCTGACCCACCGGCCGGCCGTGGACCTGTGCCGTCTCCTGATTGACATTACTCCGGCCGGGCTGGAGCACGTCTTTTTAGCCGATTCCGGATCAGTGGCGGTGGAAGTATCGATCAAGATGGCCCTGCAATACTGGCATTCCCGGGGAAAACCACGCAAAAACAGCCTGCTGACCATCCGTTCCGGCTATCACGGCGATACTTTCGGCGCCATGTCCGTTTGCGATCCGGTCAAGGGCATGCATCAACTGTTCAGCGGTATTCTTCCCCGACACTATTTCGCTGATACTCCGCCCTGCCCTTTTGAGGCTCCCTGCGGCGAGGCCGATATCCAGAGCCTGGCCGAGCTGCTCCGCCATCATCATCAGACCCTGGCGGCGCTGATCCTGGAGCCGATTGTCCAGGGAGCCGGGGGTATGCGTTTTTATTCGCCGCAATACCTGGCCCGCGCCCGCGCCCTGTGCGACCAATACGAGGTTCTGCTGATCTGCGACGAAATCGCCACCGGTTTTGGTCGAACCGGTCCGATGTTCGCCTGCCAGCACGCCGATATTGCCCCGGATATTCTCTGCCTGGGCAAAGCCCTTACCGGCGGATATATGACCCTGGCGGCGGTCCTGGCCTCCGGACGGGTGGCCCACGGCATTTCTTCGGGCGAACCCGGCGTGTTCATGCACGGCCCCACTTTCATGGGCAATCCCCTGGCCTGCGCCGTGGCCCTGGCCAGCGTCAACCTGCTGCTGACAAGCGACCACCAACAATCAGTCGCGGCCATTGAACGGCAGATAAAAACCGAGCTGGAGCCCTGCCGGAATATGCCCGGCGTGGCCGACGTCAGGGTGCTCGGCTCCATCGGGGTAGTGGAGATGAAAGCCCCCCTGGACATGGCCGTGGTTCAGCAACAACTGGTCGATCAGGGCGTCTGGATCCGCCCCTTTGGCGAGCTGCTCTATATCATGCCGCCCTATATCATCCAGCCGGCGGAGCTGTCACAACTGACCGCCGCCATGAGGGAGGTGGCCTTTTCGGCCGCGGGCGGCTCATGAAAGATAAATTTCAATTCATTGACGCGGAATTCGACCGCCGGCGCCGGTCCGGCCAGGTCCGGCAGCTTCGGCCAGTCATCCCGGCAGAAGGCGCCGCTGTTATGATAAACGGCCGCCGCCTGATAAATTTCTGCTCCAATGACTACCTGGGTCTGTCCCGTCATCCCCGGCTCAGGGAGCGGGCCGCGGCTTTCATGGAGGAATACGGCGCCGGCGCCACCGCTTCCCGGCTTATCTGCGGAGACTACGCCGGTATCGGCCGGGTGGAGAAAAAACTGGCCGACGCCAAACAGACCGAAAGCGCCCTGCTCTTTCCCACCGGCTACCAGGCCAACGCCACCCTGTTGCCGACGCTGGCCGACAAAAACGCCCTGATTTTCTCCGACCGGTTGAATCATAACAGCATCATCGCCGGCTGCCGCCTGGCCCGCTGCGCCGTCCGGCCATACGCCCATAACGACATGGCTGACCTGGAGCGGCAGCTTCAGGCCGTCCGGCCGGATGATTACTCCCGAATTATCATTGTTACCGAAACCGTTTTTTCCATGGACGGCGATATCTGCCGGCTGGATGACCTCATCGCCCTGGCCGGACGGTTCGGGGCGATCCTGGTCGTGGACGAAGCTCACGCCACCGGCGTGATCGGCCAGGACGGCCTGGGCCTGACTCGCGGCCAGGCGGTTGACGTGGTCATGGGCACCTTCGGCAAGAGCTGCGGCGGCTTCGGAGCGTATATCGCCGGTTCGGAAAAGCTCCGCCAATACCTGATCAATTGCTGCCCCGGCTTTATTTACACCACCGCTCCGCCGCCGGCCGTCGTTGGCGCCATGGAAGCCGCCCTGGAACTTATCCCGCGGATGGACAAAGAGCGCCGGCATCTCCACCAAATGGCCGACCTTCTGCGGACGGCCTTGAAAAGCGCCGGTTTTGACACCGGTCATTCCGCCAGCCAGATAGTACCGGTGATTATCGGACGAGAGGACGAAACCCTGGACTTGTCCCGGCACCTGGAACAACGGAACTTCCTGGCGGTGGCCATCCGGCCGCCCACGGTTCCGCCTGGCCAATCCCGAATCCGTGTTTCTTTAGCGGCGCCGCACACCCGCTTTGAAGTGGAATCCCTGGCCGCGGCCCTGCTGGAATGGCGGCAGAAATGACCCGGACGATGACCCCCGCCGATTTTCCGTCCCGCCTGTTCATCACCGGCACGGATACCGGTATCGGCAAAACAGTTGTGGCGGCAATTCTTCTGGCCGGTCTGGGGGGGTGCTACTGGAAACCCGTCCAAAGCGGCCTGGACGAGACAACCGACACGGACTGGCTCCGGCAGAAAACCGCCCTGCCGGAAGAACATTTTTTCGCGGAAGGTTATCGTCTGCCCCGGCCGGCCTCGCCCCACCTGGCCGCGGCCAGCGCGGGCCTGGACATAGAGCTCGATCAATTGACACCACCACCCGCGCCCCCCGGAGCCACTCTGCTCATAGAAGGAGCCGGCGGCGTCATGGTACCGCTTAACCAGACCTGCCTGATGACCGACCTGATTAAAAAAACGGCCGCCCCGGTCCTGGTGGTGGCTCCGGACCGGCTGGGCATGATCAACCACACCCTGTTGACCGTGACCCACCTGCGTCATCTCGGCATACCCGTCTTCGGCGTGGTCATTAACGGTAATCACGGCCTTGATAACAGGCAAGCGGTGACAACCTTCGGCCGGGTGCCGGTGCTGGCGCAAATCGAGCACATGCCGGAGATTACTCCCCCGGCCCTGGCCGATCAGTTTGGCCGCTTTGAAAAAAAAGACTAACCGACTAAATCAAGGAAATACCGGCATGACCGACAGGGCTGAAAAACGAGGCCGCTTCCTGGATTATGCCCGGCGTATAATCGCCGGCGAGAGCCCCGACCAGGAATTTTACCGCGACCTGATCAACCTTCCGGACCAGGACGCCTTTTTGCTTTGCCCGGGCGCGGATATGCTGCGGGAACATTACTTCGGCCGGACCGTGCACCTGTGCGTCATCTGCAATGGTAAATCCGGGCGCTGCAGCGAGGATTGTTCCTTCTGTTCCCAGTCCGTCCACAGCCGGACCGGAATCAACGAATACCCCCTCATGAGCCAGGCCGACCTGACCGCCGCCGGCCGCCGCCTGGAAGACACCCCCGTCAACCGATTTTCCGTGGTCACCAGCGGCAAAAGCCTGCCCAAAGAGGAAATCCGCCGGGTGGCCGGGGCCCTGGCCCGGCTGGACGGCGACAAAATCGGTACCTGCGCCAGCCTGGGCATCCTGTCCGAAGAAGAACTGCGGCTGCTGAAGGAATCCGGTGTTTCGACCTATCATCACAACCTGGAAACCGCCGCCAGCATGTTCGAGCAGATGTGCACCACCCATACCTACCAGAAACGCCTGGATACTGTTCAGGCGGCCCGGCGGGCCGGCCTGTCGGTCTGCTGCGGCGGCGTCTTCGGCCTCGGTGAAACCGACGAGCAGATACTCGAACTGGCCCTGGCCTTGAAAAAACTGGAGGTAGACTCCGTGCCGGTTAATTTTCTGGTTCCCATCGAGGGTACCCCGGCCGGCGGCCAATCCTCCCTGAATCCCATGAAATGCCTGAAGATCATCGCTTTTTTAAGATATGTTCTGCCGGACCGGGAAATCATCATCTGCGGCGGTCGGGATCACAACCTGCGGGAACTTCATCCCTTTATCTTTTATGCCGGCGCCAGCGGTATCATGACCGGAGACTACCTGACCACCCGGGGCCGCTGCCTGGACGATGACCTGGCCCTGCTGGACTTACTGCGGATGTCTCCCCGGCAGGACTGATCGGCTGATCCGGGCAGCCCTCTTGATAACACCTGAATTGAGTTGACTTTTTTTCACATTTTGCAAAAATGGCCGATAAGATCAGCCCGGATATTTCAGGAGTAGATTCGGGCCCGAGCCCCTGGCTCCATCCGCGGGGTGAAATTTGTTGATATAAAATTGCCTTTATTCCGAAAACACAAAATAACAATTTATATTTTTCAAAGGAGTGCCAAGCTCAGCACAACCAGCTAAAACAATTCAACAAGCTAATATTTTTAATAAACTTCATTAAATATTCGGGTTAAGCCGGATCTTTATTCGACTAACCCCGGGGTTCCACAAGGAGGGAACAAACCATGAACGACCAATCACTCCACGCCCAATTTGCCAACAAGATGATGCAACCTGATTCTGTTTACATCCCCAAAATAATGGATTACATGACTTCCGATCGCCAGATGGAAATGCTTTTTGCCATGCCCGCTACCGTGCCCGAGCTGGCCGAAAAATTCGGCATCTCCGAGGCTGAAGCCCAGTCGGAAATCGATGATCTTTTCAGAAAAGGACTGGCCTTCGGAAAAGAAAAACCCCAGGGCAAGGTCTGGCGCGGTCCCATGCACATCGCCCAGCTTCACGACGCCACCATTGTCTGGCCCGAGGCCACCGAAGAATTTTACGAGTTGTGGCGCCTGTACATGGAAGAAGAATGGCCGCGACTGGCCCCCGGCCTGGCCTCCATCATGCCGCGACCTTTCACCCGGGTTATCCCGGTGGAAAAAGCCCTGGACGTCGGCAAGGCCCAGGTACTGGCTCCGGAAAATATTCGCCGGATCATTGATGAGGCCGAAAAAATCGCGGTTACCAAATGCACCTGCCGGCTGACCATGAAAAAATGCGACGCCCCCATCGAGGTCTGCCTGCAGATCAACAAGGGCGCTCAATACACCATCGATCGCGGCTCCGGACGGGAGGTCACCCCCGCGGAAGCCCACCAGATCATAACTGACACGGAAGAAGCCGGCCTGGTCCACGTCACCATGAACAAGGCGGATGTGGGTCATTTTATCTGCAACTGCTGCTCCTGTTGCTGCCAGTCCTTTACCCTGCTCATCTCGGACGGGGTCAACCTGTGTGATCCCAGCCGTTACGTGCCCCGGGTGGACACCGAAGTCTGCACCGGCTGCGGCACCTGCGAAGAACGCTGCTTTTTCGACGCCATAGCCGTGTCCGGCGACGAAGTGGCTGAAGTTACGGTTGACAAATGCCTGGGCTGCGGCCAGTGCGCCATTGGCTGCCCGGAATCGGCCATTACCCTGGTCGAAGAACGTCCCGCTGATTTTATTCCCGGATAAAGGCCGGCTCCCCCCATGAGAGACGCTTTTTTCACCGTGGTACCACCGGAAACCGTTCTGGGCCACCTGGACCGTTTCCGGGCCATGCCGGTTGAAACTATTCCGCTGCTGGACTGCGTCCGGCGTGTCCTGGGCCGGGACATTACCGCTTCCGCCGATATCCCGGGATTTGACCGGGCCGTCATGGACGGCTTCGCGGTTCAGGCCGCCTCCACCTTCGGCGCCTCCGAAGGTTCGCCGGCCTATTTTGACCGTGTCGGCGAGGTGGCCATGGGCGAAGCGGCCTCCCTGGAAATAGGACCGGGGGAAGCGGCCGCGGTGGCTACCGGCGGCATGCTGCCCCGGGGAGCCGACAGCGTGGTCGTCAAGGAGCAGGCCCGGCTGATCGACGATACCCTCATGGAAGTTTACAAACCGGTTGCCCCGGGCGCCAACATGGTGGCGGCGGATGAAGATTTTAAACAGGGCCGGACCGTGCTGACCGCGGGGACCTTGTTGCGGGCCCAGGAAATCGGGCTGCTGGCGGCCATGGGCCGGACAAAAGTTCCGGTTTTCAGGAAGCCTCGCGTCGGTATTATTTCCAGCGGGGATGAAATCGTGCCGGCGGACACCGCCCCCGGGCCCGGCTTCATCAGGGACGCCAACACCTACTCCCTGGCCGCGCTGACGATCGAAGCCGGCGGCATACCGGTTCCTCTGGGCATCTCACCCGACGACCACGACGCCCTTTATCAGAAGACGGCGGCGGCCTGCCGGGAATGCGACCTGATTCTGCTTTCCGGAGGCAGTTCCGTCGGCAGCCGGGATTTCACCCTGGACGTCATCAACGCTTTGCCGGACTCTGAAGTACTGATCCACGGCATCGCTATCCGACCCGGCAAGCCGACCATCCTGGCGGATGTGGGGGGCAAACCCCTCTGGGGGCTGCCCGGCCAGGTCACCTCGGCCATGATTGTCTTTACCGTTATTGTCAAACCCTTTATCCGGCGTATCGCCGGACTGTCCGACCCGGCCGGCCCGGAACATCCGCCGCTGCCGGCCGTGGCCGGACGCAACATTCCTTCCGCCAACGGGCGGACCGACTACATCCGGGTCAGCCTTACGGAAACCGCCGGACAACTGGTGGCCAACCCGGTTTTCGGAAAATCCGGACTTTTCAATTCCATGACCGGCGCCGACGGCCTGGTTAAGATCGACGCCGACACCGAAGGACTTGACCGGGGCGCGCCGGTCGCCGTAATCCCCTTTTAATCCTGGACTATAAACCAATGACTACCGATCCTGCCCGACGAATTTACCTGGAAAAAATCAGCCTCCATGAAGCCCGGCGCGTCATGCTGGAAAACCTGGGCGGCCGCTCGCTGATCGGCACCGAAACCATCCCGGCTTCCAAAGCGGTGGGCCGGGTGCTGGCCAGCGGGGTCTGTTCCCGGGTCTCTTCTCCGGCCCACTCCGCGGCCGCCATGGACGGCATCGCCGTCAAAGCCACCACCACTTTCGGCGCCGGAGAAACAACGCCCAAAACCCTGGCCGTCAACAGCGACGCCTTTTTCATCAATACCGGCAACCTGATGCCGGCCGGTACCGACGCGGTCATCATGATCGAAGACGTTTATATTATCGATGACGACCAGGTCGAGATCATGGCTCCGGCCTTCCCCTGGCAGTACGTCCGCAAGGCCGGCGAGGATATCGTGGCCACGGAGCTGCTTTTTCCGGCCAATCACGTCTTCACGCCCCATTGCCTGGGAGCCTTGCTGTCCGCCGGCATCTTCACGGTAACCGTCAAAAAACGGCCCTCCGTCCTGATTATTCCCACCGGCGACGAATTAATCGAATGGCACGAACGCCTTGACCCCACCGAACTGGAACCGGGCACGATTCCGGAGTCCAATTCTTATATGCTGGGCAGCCTGGTGGAAGCCTGCGGCGGTGAATATACCCGCCACGCCATTCTGCCGGATGATCCGGAATTACTCCAATCGACGGTTCAGCGGGCGGCCATCAGCGGCCTCTATGAAATGATCCTTATTGTCGGTGGATCTTCGGCCGGAGCCCAGGATTTCGCCCGAACCGCCATCGAAGGGAGTGGACGGGTACTGGTCCACGGAGTAACCATCATGCCCGGCAAGCCCGTCATCATCGGGGAAGTGAGCGAGCTGCCGGTGTTCGGGATGCCCGGCTACCCGGTTTCCGCCATTATCTGTTTCAACCAGCTGGTCCGGCCCCTGCTGCTGGCTTTGCAGGGCCTGGCGCCGCCGGTACCCGAGAATATTCCGGCCGTGCTGGCCAGGCAGGCGGCCTCCAAGCTGGGGGTGGAAGAATTTCTGCGCGTTAAGCTGGGACGGGTCGGGGATACGGTAGTGGCCACCCAGCTCCCCCGGGGGGCCGGTTCCATCACCTCCCTGGCCGAGGCCGACGCCTTTGTCAGGATACCGGCGAATACCGAGGGGATCGTGGAAGGCGCGGCGGTTGAGGCTGAACTGATCTGGCCTTCCTGCGACGTCGACCACACTGTTGTCGTGGTCGGCAGCCATGACAACACCCTGGACGTGCTGGCCGACATGGTCACCAAAGCCGACAGCCGCTTCCGGCTGGCTTCCACCCACGTCGGCAGCATGGGCGGCCTGGTGGCCTTGTCCAAGGGCTACAGTCACCTGGGCGGCTGCCACCTGCTTGATCCTGAAACCGGGGAATACAATTTGCCTTACCTTAAAAAATATCTGCCGGACATGAATATCCGTCTGATCAAACTGGTCCGGCGTGAACAGGGCCTGCTGGTCGCCCCCGGCAACCCGCTGGGCCTCAACGGTCTTCAGGATCTGGCCGACAAGGGAGTCCGCTTCATAAACCGCCAGGGGGGCTCCGGCACCCGGGTGCTGCTGGATTACCGGCTGGCCCAGCTGGGCCTCGAGGCCCGTCACATCAATGGCTATGACAACGAGGAATACACCCACATGTCCGTGGCAATCGCCGTCAAAAGCGGAGCGGCCGACGCCGGCCTCGGCATCCTGGCGGCGGCCCGGGCCTTGGGTCTGGATTTCATTCCGGTGATAACCGAGGAATATGACCTGATTATTCCCGAAAATTTCTGGGACCTGCCCGGCATCCGGGTTCTCCGGGAAGTTATTCATTCTTCCGACTTTACCGGCCGGGTATCCCGGCTGGGAGGCTACGGTACCGAAGAGACCGGCCGAATCATTGAGCTGCCATGACCGCCAATCCGCGTTACCGTTTTTTCGAGCATACCGCCGACCTGGGTCTGGAAATCCCGGGCCGGGACCTGCCGGAACTGTTTACCAACGCTTGTTTCGCCCTGTTCGACATTCTGGCCGCGCCCGACGGCCTGGTTGGAGAACAAAACTCCGAAATCAGCGTCTCCGGCGGAGACACTCCGGATCTGCTGATCAACTGGCTGCGGGAACTGCTGGCGCAATGGACAGTATATGGCCGGCTGGTTGCCGCGAGCGATATTATGTTTTTTGCCGGGACCGAACTGCGCGCCCGGCTGGATTGGGATGAATTTGATCCCGCCCGCCACCGGCTCAAAACCGAAATCAAAGCGGTTACCTACCATGCCCTGGACGTGGTACAAACCGACCGGGGCTGTAGAGCCAGGGTTGTTCTGGACTTATAGCCCGGTCGGCGCCAGCCGGCTTATTTGACTATCCCGCGAATAAAAGATAATATTTCAGACAATAGGGGACCATGGCCGGAATTACGACCCGGCCGGTCGGTTGTTCAAGAAGGCTGAGGCGCAAGGGGGCGGCAGGTGGCAATTATTTATCCGGTGGCGGGTGGCAAAGGCGGCATCGGGAAAAGCTTCATCACGGCCAATCTCGGCTACCTGCTGGCCAAGCGGGGCAAGCGGGTGCTGCTGGCGGACCTGGATCTGGGCGGCTCCAACCTGCACACCCTGCTGGGTTTGAAAGACGCGCCGCTCGGCTTGAACGATTTTCTCAACAAGTCCCGGCCAGACCTGGCTGATGTCATTGTCGACTCCTCCGTGCCGAACCTGTCTTTGCTGACTTCGAAAAATTGTTCCATGGAAGCCGCCAATCTGCATCCCGCCCAGAAACAGAAAATCATTACCGCCATTCGCCGCCTTGACTATGACTACATTCTCCTGGATCTCGGCGCCGGAACCAATTTCAACACCCTGGACTTTTTTCTGGTTTCCCGCAAGACCCTCCTGGTTTTCACGCCGGAACCCACTTCCATTGAAATAGGGATTCGCTTTATCAAGGCCGCCTATTACCGGCGCCTGAAACAGATTATCAGGCAACACTCCTTGACCACCATCCTGCGCGAAGAAAAAGAGCGGTCCAGCCTGACTTCCCGGGATATTATCGACCAGATTATTCGTCACGAGCCGGAAAAAGAGGCCCTGTTGCGGCAGAGCCTGCGGGAACTGACCTTTAAATTTATCGTCAATCAGACCCGGCCGCAGAAAATGATGCCCGTGGGAGAAACCATTCAGCGGTTGTGCGACCGGCACTTTTATTCCAATTTTGAATTTTTAGGTGACGTGGCTTACGATGACCGGGTCTATTACTCCATTATATCCAAGCAGATTTATACCAGAAAATTTCCATATACCCGTGCTTCGCGGGACCTTATGAACATTATTGAAAAAATTTAACCCGGAGAATGGCAGTCTTATGAGACTTTTCGATGATATGGATTATTATGAAATTCTTGAAATCACGCCGGACGCTTCTCCCAGCGAAATCCGCCAGGCCCGGCAAACCCTGCTGATGCTTTACCAGAACGATCCCATCGTGGCGGACTCTTTTTTCAATGAACAGGAAAAGCGGCAACTCCTCGCCAAAATCGAAACGGCCTACGAGGTTTTAAGTGATCCGGATAAAAAAAGAGAGTATGACCGGAAACATCAACCCCAAGCCGCCGTCAAAGGCCGGGAAGATAAGGATGCTGCCTCCTCCGGCAGCCGTTCCGAAGCCGTCCCGCCCCTGCTTTTCGAAGGCGAAAAACCGGTTGCAGATCCGATCGCGAAAAAAATTGAGGGTATGGTCCTTCCGGAGGAGGCCCGTAAAAAATCCGAGGAAATTCTGACCCGGGAAAAGATTTCAGGCCGGGACATTCAGGCCTTGCGACGGGCCATGAACCTTTCCACCGCCCAGGTATTCGAAGTTACCAGAATCAGGGAGGTCTTTCTCCGGGCCATAGAAGCGGACCGGTTTGAGGAACTGCCGCCGAAAGTTTATCTGAAAAGTTTTCTGGAAAACTACGCCCGGGTTCTGCAACTGCCGCCGGATATAGTGGCCCGGGCATACCTTAACAACATGACCTCTTCCTGAAAGTCAGGTTTTGCGCCTGCTCCGGCCAAAATACGGTTCACTGAAATATCCGGGTCAAGAGGGACGGGGGCAGCAAAGGAATGGCCTCACAAGCCCGTCACGGCCGGGATCACCGGTATGACTTGACATAGCGACTGCGGATCAATTCAAAATGATTGCTGTGGGTGCGGATCTTCCACCAGATATGCCCCTGATCCTCAATATCCCATCGCGGACGCAGCGGCCCCTCGGCGTCGGCCAGCAGGGAGATAATGTTCTCCAGGCCATGGCCGGCGAAAGGCCCGTCCTGGCGGCCGCCCAGCCAGTCTTCCTCCGCGGCAGCCTCGCTGGACCAGGAAAAGGGATCGGACAACAAAAACTGGGCGTCATGCTCCGCGGCGACGCGGTTGCTTTCCGTTAAATGGTCCAGCGGGCGGGCCAACTTGTCCACCATGTTGAGCGAGGCTACCGAAGCGAACTGGTTGAACCGAAACGGCAGGGCCAGGGCGTCGGCCACGATAAACTCCATATTCGAAGTAGTCCATTCCGGGGGGAAAACCAGCTCCCGGGAGAAGGTCAGGCGCCCCTCGTCCGGCAGGTCCAATCGCTTACGGCGCTGCTGCATCAGCTCGCGGGCCGTCCGGATAAAAGACACGGAATTGTCCAGACCGATCACGAAATCACACTTCTGGGCCATTTCAAAGGCAAAGCGGCCTGTCGCGGAACCGATATCCAGGGCCAGGCCGCCATGGGAAGCCATCAAGCCGGCCCATCTTATATAGGCGCCGGAGGACTCCCGGTCTTGCAGAATGCTGGCAAAATGACTCCACAGGTAGGAAGACAGCGCTGTCGGGGTTTCGTATTTGGAGGCAGCCCCGGCGCGCGTCTTTGACCGGGGGTCAAGATCGGCCAGACCTTCCCGAATGGGAAAAGAGCGGCCGCAGTTATCGCAGATCAGTTCTCCCCGGACAATGTCGTCAGCCTCCGCTTCATCCGCCTTAAGGTCCAGGCCGCGCTCCTGGGGTAAACAGACGGGACAAATCAGTAATTCGACAAGAATAGCCTTCATTTACCTGCCCCGGATCAGTCTTTCCTGGCCTTTGGGGACTTGGCGGACTTTTGCTTCTTTCCGGCCGGCGGATCGGCCTCGTCCGGGGCGGCTGCCGCTCCGGACTCTTTTTCCTGCTTTTTCTGAAGCTTCCGGAGGTTGATCTTTTCCGTGTCGGCGAGGCTCTGCAACCGGGAACCGGCTTTACGGATGTCGGCTTTCAGCTTGCGGACATGAGGGTCTTTGGCCAGTTTCCCGGGATCCAGGCCGCGCTCTTTAAGCAAAGTCACCCGGGCGGCCAGGCCGTCCCGGGCTTTTTGATACTGTTTTTCCAGGTAAGGTTTAGCCTTGAGATTCATTTTATTTTTCCTTTATCTTAATGTCGTCTAACGCGACCGGCCGCCATGCGGCAATTGGGACTTTTTACGAAGCCGTCAATCTTTCTTTTTCAGCAAATCGCCCAACCCGGCCAGGGGTTTGTTGTCGAAATCGGATCGCCGCTCCCGGTCGGAATCTCCGGATGTGTCGTAAGCATCAGCCACGGCCTCACGGGCGTGCTCGTTTTCATGTCAGTAAAGACAGAGCAACTCCCAGTTGCTGCCGTCGGGCGGATTGTTGTCGTGGTTATGGTCCTTGTGATGAACGGTCAACTCGCGCAGTCGCTGGCCGGAAAACTCCCGGCCGCAATGGCCGCAGATCGGCGGAAAAAGTTTAAGCGCCCGTTCCCGGTAACTTTTAGCCGACTGCTTCCGGCGACGATAAACTTCGGCCAGCAAATCCTTTACGCTGCCGTTATCTGATGAACTCTTGCTGGAGGGCATAGCGTCTGACTCCTGAGCGACTTCCGGCGATTGCCCCCTTGGCGGGCCCGGATCAATCCCGACCAGCCGGCCTCGGCCGCGAAGCGGGCCGGTGAGATTGGTAAAGGCAGAAAGTTGCGTTAATATTTTCTGTTTATAACAGATCCGGTCGGAAATGTCAAAATGTAAGGGCGTGCCCCTTGTCGCGGTTTAACCGTTTACCCCCGGATCATTTTCCCCGCCCTGTCCGCGGCCGTCGTCGCAGGGGCCGGAGTCGTCTTCATTGCGGGCCATTTCCGGGTGAACATCGGTACACTGGTCCAGGGGCAAAGGTGTCATAGGCTGGTCGCAGCAAACGGGGATTTCATCTTGAGGGTTAACACTACAGGTATTGCGGCAGATGTCACAAACATATTGATTTGCAGGTTGATTTTGAGTCATCATGGTTTAATTCCTCCTTTTCGGGTTACGAAACCGTCTTAATTAATCTCCGCTGAAAATTCCGCCAAGGCCGTGCCGATGGGAATGGCAAAGCCCAGCCCCTCGAACCTGCGGGTCAGATCTTTAAAGGTATTAACGCCGACAACCCGCCCCTCTTCAGTCACCAGCGGTCCGCCGCTGTTGCCCGGGTAGACTTTGGCGTCGGTCTTGATAAAACCGTTTTCATGTCCTGAAATAACGCCCCGGCTGACCGAATCGCTCAGCGACATGGGACTGCCGATGGCGAAAACCGGACTGCCCTGCCCGGGCTGGCCGCTATCAGGGGGCTCCAGTCGGGGAGTTTTATAACCGTCCACTTTCAGCAGGGCCAGGTCATGTTCCCGGCTGGTCCGGATCAGGCGCGCGTTCATCCGGCTGCCATCCTTGGTCGTGACCGTGAACCGGCTGGCCGCCCCGGACACGGCCGCCCGGTATTCAAACTTATCCCGTTGCGACCGGTGCTCCTTCTTGTCTTCCCGGTATTGCTTTTTTTTCTGCTCAAACTTCTCTTTCCAGTCCTGGTAGCGCTCCAGGCGATCATTATAAACCTTTCTGGCCTCCCGCCGATTTTCACCGTCACTCAAATCGTCAACGGACCGCTTCAACCGCTCCAGGTTCTCCGCGGCCTGCTCCAGGCGGGCGGCCTCATGACGAAACCAGGCTTCGGCCTGCGCCAGGCGATCTTCGGCATCTTCATAAGCCGCCCGGGTGTCGGCCATCTGCTGCTTATCGCCTTCCAGCACATGCCGGTTGGTCAGGATATGGCCCTGGTCGGTAACAAAAAAGCCCGAGCCTTTGGCGACATCGGAATAGATGGTAACCGTGGCCAGGGCGGCCCACTCCACCCTGGACCGCGGCGCGAACCGATCCCACAGCCGCCGGGCCAGGTCCGTGCCCCCGGCTTCTTCCGGGACCGCCTCCGGCAGAGTTTCCACCTGGACATCCTCGCCCTGCGGCGGCTTGTCCGAAAAATGCCAGTTACCGTTTTCATCCTGAAACTTGTACATCCCGGCGGCGGCGCCGGTCAGGGCCGGGAGCACCAGCCAGGTCAGCGCCGCGGCCAGGCATCTGAAGGCGGTTTTTCGTTTTAATTGCATAACATCTTGGTCTTTAACGTAAATTCAAAATCAGAATCCGGATTTTAAGGTTCAGCCCATAATAAACTTATCATTGAATCATTGAAATATACAAAAAAATCCCGCGAAAGTTCCGGATTAAACGGCCTTTATCTTCAGGTAGGCTCTGACCGTCATTTTCAGTAACAGCCAGCCATGGCGAAATCGTTTGATATTGGTGGTGTTGTAGGTTCTTTCCCGATACCTTATGGGTATCTCGATGATTTTCAGGTTTTGCTTGACAGCCCCGAAAATCAGCTCAAAATCGCCGAAAGGATCCAGCTCCCCGAAGTAGCCCCGGTCTTTTTTGATTCTTTCATAATCGGTCCGGTAAAGCACTTTGGTGCCGCACAGGGTGTCTTTGAAGCGCTGATTGAAAATCCAGGTAAAAGCCATGGAAAAAAACTTATTGCCCAGCAGGTTGGCAAATCTCATGGCCTCTTTTTCCATGGGGTAGACCAGGCGGCAGCCATTGATAAATTCACCGTGATCATTGACCAGGGCCTTGTAAAACCTGGGCAGATCCTCCGGCGGGACGGTCAGGTCGGCGTCGAGAATCATGAAAACATCTCCGGCGGCCGCGTCAAATCCCTTGCGGACGGCGTCGCCTTTTCCCCGGCCGTCCTGGAAAAGCAGGGAGATGTTTTTTTCGGGGTATTGCCCGCTGACCCGGCGGATTTCATCGGCTGTTCCATCGGTGGAATGGCCCTCCACGAAAATTATTTCCTGACTTTGGCCAAACCCGGGAATACGCCTGACAGCCGGTTCGATATTGTCTTTTTCGTTCCGGCAGGGGATGAGAATGGTGACGGCGTACTGGTTCCGCTCCCTTAATTTCAGGGGCCTGGCCACGAAATAGCGGCACAGGCAGAGGTTCCGGACAAGCGGCAGGGAAGCCAGGTGCCGGTTGACCAGGTTGCTGACAAAAGGAATACGGACGGGCATTAAAAAACGGTATTCGGATTTGACCACCTCCAGGTCGGCGAGGCTCAGGAGGCCGCTGATATCTTCCGGCGAAAGCCAGTTCTGGATGCCTTCGGGCATTTTCAGGCCCAGCTTCTCGGCGGCCTTCAAAACCGGCTCCCAGAAAAAATTATAGTAGGAAATAATGACGCGGGTGGTGGCTTTGCAAAACGGGCGAAGCCGATTAAAGGCTTCCTCAACATCGAGCAGGTGCCCGATGACATCGACTAAAATGATAAAATCAAAGGTTTCTCCCCAAAATTGCAACCGCTCAATATTCTCCCGCCGAAAATGGAGATGGGGAAATTGCTTCCGGGCGATGTCCAGCATACCGGCGCTGAAATCAACCCCGACTCCGTGACGGGGTTTGACGGCGTTGAGCGATTCACCGGTGCCGCAGCCCAGCTCCAGGACAGAGGCCCCTTCCGGAATCAGAAATTTCAAAAACCGGTCCTGTTCCCGGTAATAATAGCGGTTTTTGCTTTTCCAGAAACCGCGGTCGGGGGCCAGGTCGTCAAAACGCTGCCGCAGTCCGGCCTGTTTATTATCATCTAATCCGATCATCATGCTGACCACAATCCTGACTTAACATTTCATTTCAGTATAACACAGTCAAATCCGACTGGCAGGCCCAAACCGCGCCGGGCTCGTAAAAGTTCAGAATCAGATTAAATAAGGCGTCACCTGGGCCGTCAAGAAAGATAT
>JBKHHL010000133.1:0-7095 GCA_046539175.1 Desulfosudaceae bacterium | reverse complement strand
AAAAATTTTCGGCTGACCAGGCATTCTCCCGAAGGTCCGCCAGTATACAAAGAACGCGTTTTCTTATCAGAGGCGCACCATCTTGGTCATGAACAGACTTATTAAAAACCTGACCGAAACGTACGGCGTAGATGCTGATGAAGCCTCAGAAATTATTGAGGTTTTTATCAAAACCAGTCGTTCTGATTTGGCCAGGATTGAAGCGGCCGTCACCAGCGGTGACGCCGAAGCCGCCGCCAACGCCTCCCATTCGATAAAAGGTGCCGCCGGCAACCTTGGTTTAACGGAAATTTACGAGGCGGCCAGAAATATTGAACAGGACTTCAGGCAAAACCGGTTGACCGAGGCCAGCCAGAAACTTGCCTTGCTGAACAGTCAGCTGGCTGAGATCGCCTCCCATAAATCCGATCCCGCCTGATAATCGGCGTGACCTGTGCCTGGTGCCCGGCCACCTGAAACGACTGCTTCCGGTTTTGATTGGTAATCAGATCTGAGATTTCGGGCTGCTTGAGAGCCCCCCTAACTAACTATCCAGAAAGGTTAACGGAACTATGGCCCCTTTGCAGCAAAAAATGTCCATACTGGTCGTTGACGACAATCTCGTTAATCTGAAACTTCTGGCCACCACCCTGGACAACCATGGCTACCAGACCCTGATGGCCACGGACGGCCCCACCGCCAGGCAGTTTGCCGAAAAGGAACTGCCCGACCTGATTCTGCTTGATGTCAAGATGCCTGGTGAAGACGGCTTTGAAGTCATCAAATACTTGAAGGAAAATCATGCCACCAGCGCCATCCCGGTTATTTTTCTGTCCGGCATGAGCGAACTGGAATCCAAGCTGACCGGGTTTGAACTGGGCGCGGTAGATTATATTACCAAACCCTTTCATCCCCTGGAAGTGCTGGCCAGGGTCCGCCTGCACCTGAAACTGTCGATTGCCACCAATTCTCTTATTACCAACCAGGCCGACAAGCTGAAGCAGATCACCGAAGCCCAGTCATCCATGTTGACGACCCCGGAAAACGAGCCCCGGGCGGGGTTCGGGGTTCATTTTTGCGCTCTGGAAGAGGCGGGAGGTGATTTTTACGACGTGCTGCCTATTTCCGAAAATATTTATGGTTATTTTGTGGCCGATTTTTCGGGGCATGACATCAAAACCAGCTACCTGACCTCATCGATCAAGGCCCTGCTGAAACAGAACTGCACGCCGGTATACCGGCCCATGGAAAGCATAAAAATCATTAATGACGTGCTGGTAAAAATTCTGCCTGAAGACAAATACCTGACTGCCTGTTACGCCTGCCTTAACCGAAAAACCAGAAATATCACCATTATCAGCGCCGGTCATCCTCCGGTGATATACGTGCCGGTCAAGGGCAAAGCCCGGGCCATTAACCTCGAGGGAGATGTCCTGGGCAGCTTTGCTGACGTGGCCTTTGGCCGGGAAAGCATCAAGGTCTCACCGGGGGACCGGTTTTTTATTTACTCCGATGGCCTGATTGAGTCCTGCCGCAAAAAAATCATGTGGTCAGCCGCCAGCAATGACGTGCTGAAAGCGTGCCAGAAGGTAATGGACGTTCCCGTCCAGCAAGCCGCCAAAAAAATCATGGAGGTTCTGGGCAAGGACGCCTCGGTATGTGAAGACGATATTATCATTCTGGCCATCGAAGTATGACCCCACGTATCACCCAGTGATTTTTTTATTCGAATATTTTTTCGGCCAACCTTCAAAAAGCACTGCTGATGGTCTCCAATAACAGAATATACCTCTCCCGCGAAGCTGACCGTCTGCTTATGCGCTTTCCCTCTGACCTTGAATATATCAACCAGGCTGAAAAGGAGACCTGCTCTTTTCTGGAAAACGCCGGTCTGGCCGAAGATATTTTTCCAGTCTGCCTGGTCATGCGCGAGGCCATGCTGAACGCGGTCAAGCACGGCAACCATTATGACTCCGCCAAAAAGGTTACCTATTCTCTCCAGCTTAATAACGATATTCTGACCATGGAGGTCGAGGATGAGGGCCCCGGTTTTGACTGGCAGTCCCTGCGACCGGACCGGCCCGCGGCCGAATCCGAGCATGGCCGCGGGCTCTTTATCATGCGCCGGTACTTTTCCGATTTTACCTTTAATAAAACTGGTAATAAGATCACCCTGACCAGATATTGCACTCCCCGGGAAGCCGAGGAGACCACCCGGCAAAAACAACTGGACGCGCTGACCCAATCCATACTCCTGAATCCGGAAAACGTTAAAAATACGCCCTCGGACGACCTTTACCGCCTGATCGAAAATTTTCATGTCCACCTCAACCATCTCGCCCTGGAAAACGCCGAGCTGCGCCGGGCACAGACCTGGCTGCAAACCAACCAGTCGGAGCGGACCGCCGCCGTCAACGAGGAGCGCTACCGGGCCCTGTTTGAATATAATCCCATCGAAACCATAACCGTGGACCACGACTGCCGGGTGACGGAATACAACCTGGCCAAGGAAAAGGCCGGCGACCGGCTGCCGGAAATAGGCTCGGTCATGTATCGGGACTATGCCGCCAGTCATACCATAGATATGCTCAGCGAGCTGAAAAACTGCATCAGCACCGGCACGCCCAAGGAATTTCGCGAGCTCCCCTACCGGAACAAGTATCTCCACATTCGCATTTCACCTTTTTCCGGGGGAGCCATTATCACCTCGGTCAATATCACCCCCCTTAAAAAGGCGGAAAAAGACCTGGCCCGGCTGGTCACCGCCATTGAGCAGGCCCGGGAAGAAATCGTGGTGATCGACCTTGACGGCCGCGTTGAGTATGCCAACACCGCTTTTACCACCAACAACAACTTTGATCGCCAGGATATCCCGGGGCTGGAATTTTTCAACCACGAGCGACACCTTTACGATAAAACTCATTATGAGGATATCTGGAACGCCCTTGACCAGGGGTTGGCCTGGACCGGACGTTTTTCCCGGCCCACCCCTTCCAACGGTTTTACCCGGGAGATAGAAGCTACCATTTCGCCGGTCAGGGGCGACAGCGGCAAAACCATCTGCTATGTTTCAGTCAGCCGGGATATCACCCGGGAAGTCCGCCTGGAGGAACAGCTCCGGCAGACTCAAAGATTGAAAGCCATCGGCACCCTGGCCGGTGGAATTGCTCACGATTTCAACAATATCCTTGGCTCCATCACGGTTAACGCCGAAATGATTGAAGCAGACGCCTCCGACAGTGAGCAGTCCGCCGCGGCCGGCCAGATCCTGCAGGCCAGTCGGCGGGCCCGCGACCTGATCAACCAGATCCTGCTGTTCTCACGCCATTCAGCCGGCGACCGTCAGCCGCTCCGCGTGGCCGTTGTTGTCAAGGAAACCCTGAAAATGCTGCGGGCCATGCTGCCCTCGACCATCCAGATATCCCAGCGTATTTCCGACGAGTCGGCCATGATCATGGGCGATCCGACCCAGATCCAGGAAGTGCTCATGAATCTGTGTAATAACTCGGCCCAGGCCATGCAGGAAAATGGCGGCAACCTCAGGATCTGCCTGGAGAAAGCCACCCCGGAGGAGCTGGCCGGTTGCGCCGGAATGCCGGAAGGGGATTACGTCAAGCTGTCCGTGTATGACACCGGCCACGGTATTGCCCCGGATATTGTCGACCGGATTTTTGATCCTTTTTTTACGGACCGGAAAAACGGTCAGGGCACCGGACTGGGACTTTCCGTAACGCACGGTATCGTCGCCAACCACGGCGGAGCCCTCACGGTCAGCAGCGTTCCCGGACGCTGGACCGAATTCAAAGCCTTTTTTCCCCTGACAAAAGCAACGGAATCCCTTCCCGACCAGCCGGCCGCGTCAAGACCGCCGGGGCAGGACGAATCCCTCCTGCTGGTTGATGACGAAAAGCTGATAACCCGGGTGGGTGAAAAAATGCTGACCCGGCTGGGCTACCGGGTCACCACCGCCAACAGCGGCAAAGAGGCCCTGGAACTGTTCATGGCCGATCCCCACCGTTACGATCTGGTTATTACCGACATGACCATGCCGTACATGACCGGGGTGGACCTGGCCAGGACCCTGATGGAGATCCGGCCGGACATTCCCATTATTCTCTGTACCGGATTTAACGCCATGGTTACGCCGGAAAAAGCCCGTAAAATCGGAATAAGAAAATTTATCATGAAACCATTTGAAAGCGGCAAAATGGCCGCGGCCATCCGGGAGGTACTGGACCATCCCGGCGACTTCCCGACATCGGAATCTGACTGGAGCTGAACTGATATGAAAATCGGCATCGTGGGACTGGCCGGCGCCGGGAAATCGACCCTGTTCGCGGCCCTGACTAAAACCAGCCTTGATCCGGGCGCCCGGAACGAAGACCGCCTGGCCGCTATCCGGGTCCCGGACGAGCGGGTAACTGTTTTAAGCGACATGTATAAACCGCGCAAAACCATTGACGCCCAGGTTGAATACTACCTGGGCTCGGATACTAAAACCGGTTCCCGGGAAACCCAGTGGAACGCGGTCAAGGAGTGCGACGCCCTCTTGCACGTGGTTCGGAATTTCCGGGCGCCGGGACTGGAAGAGCCCCGGCCGTACCAGGATCTGACCGCGCTGGAGGACGAATTTGTCCTGTCCGACCTGATGGTTATCGAAAACCGGCTGGAACGCCTCCGGACAGACCAAAAAAAAGGCCGGCCGGCGGAAGCCAGGGAAGTAACCCTGCTGGAAGAAGCTCAAACCATGCTGGAACAGGGCCGGCCTCTGCGCCACAATTCGGAAATTTCCGAATCACCATTGTTACGGGGATTTTCCCTGGTGACCGCCAAACCGATGCTGATTCTGATCAACAACGAAGATGGGGAGGCCGCACCGCCCGCGGGTGAGCCTCCGTCAGGCCTGCCCTGGCTGGTGGTTCAGGGCAAGCTGGAGGAGGAGATATCCCGCATGTCGGCAGAAGAAGCCGCGGATTTTTTACAGGAGTTTGATATCATCGAACCGGCCATTGACCGGGTAGTCCGGCACTCCTACCGGCTGCTGGGGCTCATCTCTTTTTTCACGGTGGGCGAAGACGAAGTCCGGGCCTGGACCATTAAAAAAGGGACCCCGGCCGTTAAGGCGGCCGGAGTCATCCACTCGGACATAGAAAAAGGTTTTATCCGGGCCGAAGTGGTCTCTTATGACGATCTCATCTCCGCCGGCAGCTATGCCGCGGCCAGAAAAAAGGGGACCACCCGGTTGGAAGGCAAAACTTATCCCATGGCGGACGGGGACATTGTCAACTTCCGCTTTAATGTTTGACGTTATTATCAATCGGTTTTCATTTACACGGCAGAAATAAACATTTCTTTGTTCCGGCCGGCGCCGGAACAAAGAGGTATGAATTTTTTCCCGGCCGTAACGAGGATTTCATGATTATTGACTTCCATACCCACATCTTTCCGGAAGAGATCAGAAACAACCGGCCTGACTATTTTGAGGGTGAGCCGGCCTTCCGGCTGCTGTATGAATCAGAAAAATCAAAGCTGGCCGGCGCCGGCAACCTGACCCGGACAATGGATGAAAGCGGAGTGGATATGGCTGTCACCTTTGGTTTTCCCTGGGAAGACCCGGATATCGCCGCCAGGCACAACGATTATGTTATTGCCGCCCAGGAGCGGTTTCCCGGACGACTGGCCGGATTCTGCTGCTTCGGCATGTACCGGGGAGAGCCCGCCCGCGAAGCGGAGCGTTGCCTGGAGGCCGGTCTTCACGGAGTCGGCGAGCTGGCCTTTTATCAATCCGGCCTCGACAACGAGGCCCTTCAGCGGCTGGAGCCGGTTATGGATGTCTGCCGTCAGCATGACAAACCGGTCATGATTCACACTAACGAACCGGTCGGCCACAACTATCCCGGCAAAACGCCTGTCACCGTGCGGCAGATATACAATCTGGCGGCCACTTTTCCTGATAATCACATCGTGCTGGCCCACTGGGGCGGGGGCGTTTTTTTTTATAACCTGTTAAAAAGGGAAGCCAAAAAGGTCCTGCAAAACATCTGGTATGACTCGGCCGCCTCCCCCTTTCTGTATGATACCGGTATCTATCAGACGGCCCGCGACCTGGCCGGCCCGCGCAAAATTTTATGGGGCACGGATTTCCCGCTGCTTAAACCGGCCCGCTATTTCAAGGAGATAGACCAGGCCGGCCTCAGCCAGACTGACCGGGCCGCCCTTATGGGCGGCAACGCCGCCGCCTTGCTGAACCTGCCGCCGACTCAGCCATAGCCCCGGCTTTTCAGGACAATTTTGAATAAATTCCTTTTTATTACAATTTTTCTGGCCTGCTTCTCAAATTACACAAATTGCCATTGATAACGGCTTCATAAAAGTCGAGACTTTCCTTATTGCGTCACCCCGGCGGAAGCCGGGGCCTGTCCTGGCCGAAGGACGGAGTCCATTAAAATCAAGCGGTTCTGGATTCCGGCCTTCGCCGGAATGACGATGTAAAAACTTTTTACAAAGTCGTCAAAAAAGACGTTTTCGTAAAAAGTCCATTTTGGGATGGCAAAGTAAAAAGTTCGAGATCAAGGCGCAGTGTTTTTCGAGGAATGCAGCGTACTTAGCAGTACGTGAAATTCCGAGAAAAACGCTGCAACGCAGATATCGGACTTTTTACGAAGCCATCAAAAAAAGTTCACCCGATTTCACCCCGCGGTCCAATTGACTTCTGAAATATCCGGGTTAGTTGGAGATATTTAGTTTGCCATACCCGGTCTTTTTTGATAAAAAATTCAACTTGACCTTCGCCCCCGTAGCTCAGTGGATAGAGCAATGGATTCCTAATCCATGTGCCGCAGGTTCGATCCCTGCCGGGGGCACCAATATGGCTCGTTCCGCCCTGCCGTCAAAAAACTGATCAGCCCGGATATTTCATGAATTTTTTCAACCTGTAAATGGTAAAAATTCCATAATCAGCCCGGTTACAGTTTGTATTTTAAAAAAGAGACCGAAAGTTTCAATAAACATTTGAAATTTAATAATGAAACAACTATAGTCGAAAAAATTCATGAGATATCCGGGTTAGTGTCCATCCCTTTCACAGGGATGGCACAATCTGGTGGTTCCAATCCG
>JBKHHL010000001.1:0-56568 GCA_046539175.1 Desulfosudaceae bacterium | reverse complement strand
CGTCACCCCGGCGGAGGCCGGGGTCCAGTAAAATCAAATAGTTCTGGATTCCGGCCTTCGCCGGAATGACGAGGTAAGGACTTTACGAAGCCGTCAGATTTGACGGCTTCGTAAAGTCTGGATTGCCGCCTATTTCTCTTCCGGGATCGGTGAGGAAACCGGATCATTTTCCTTTTTTGCGGTAACCGGCCCGGACCCGGTGGATTAACATTCTGATTATTGAATTAAAAATTAAACCTGTCCCATATTTTTTTCTTGACAAGGTATAAAATTGATGTAGAGTGGTTGCAAAGGGGTTATAAAGTGCAGGGAGAGGATTGTGGCCAATAATAACAAAAAATTACGGGGAACTTCCTGGAACACGGTTGACGCCAAGGGACGCCTGATCATCCCCAAGCGTTTTCGGGACAGGTTCGCTGATTATCCCGGTAATGCTGACAAACCCCTCATGATTACCTATTACGACGGCTCCCTGCATGTGTACCCCGAAAGCCTGTGGGAAAAGAAGGAAGAGAAGCTGCTGGCAAACGAAACCATGGTCGGCGAATACCAGATGCTGATAGACAACTTTCTGGGGCAGGTTTGCGAGAGCAAGATAGATAAACAATGGCGGGTGCTGATTCCGGCTGATCTTCGAACGCAGGCGGATATCAGCGAAGATATAGTTATTGTCGGCCTGGTCTCGTATTTTAAGGTCTGGGATAAAAAGCGCTACGAGAACCAGAAGGCCGTTTTTGATAAACAAGTTAAAAGCAAGGAGTATCAGCGTGTAATCCAGGACATGGGACTCTAAAAATGCGGTACAGACATACCCCGGTGATGCCGTGTGAAACGGTGGATTATCTCAAATGCGAGAAGGGGATGACTGTGGCTGATTGTACCATTGGAGGAGGTGGTCACGCCGCGCTGATAGCCGAAAAAATTTTTCCCGGCGGCTTGCTGATCGGTATCGACAGAGATGCCGACGCGCTGAAACAGGCCGCGACGGTGCTCAAAGATTACCAGGCGGACGTCCGACTGGTTCACGACAATTTTGCCAACTTACCCGATATCCTCCATCGTCTTGGCCTGGAAGCGGTTGACGGCGTTCTGATCGATCTTGGTTTATCTTTATTCCAGATTGAAGGCAGTGGCCGCGGCTTCTCTTTTTCCCGTGACGAACCCCTGGATATGCGAATGGATATCCGGCAGGATCTGACGGCGGCAGATATTGTCAACCATGAAAGCCAGGCTGGTCTCCGCCGGTTATTCAAGGAGTATGGCGAAGAACGGTATGCCGCCAGGATTGCCGGAAAACTGGTGAAAGCCAGGAGCGAAGCTCCCATTGAAAGCAGCGCCCGGCTGGCCGACCTTGTCCATCAGGCCTATCCGCCCGGAGCCCGCTACGGTATGAAGATCCATCCGGCCACCCGTGTTTTTATGGCTCTGCGGATCGCGGTCAATACCGAGCTTGAAAATTTAAAAGAGTTTCTGGCCGGGATAGCCGCTGTCATGACATCCGGCGCCCGGCTGGCCGTTCTTTCTTTTCATTCCCTGGAGGACAGAATCGTGAAACACCAGTTTCGCTGGTTGGAAAAATCATGCGTCTGTCCCCCGGGGATGCCCCTGTGTAATTGTGACAAACAGCCGGAATTCCGGATTATAACCAGAAAACCCGTCCGGCCCGGCGAAGCGGAAACAGCCGAGAATCCCATGGCCCGCAGCACCAGGCTGCGAGTGGCGGAAAAGCTGTAATCAGGACTGTAAACGGGCATGACGAGCAGGGCGGTGGTTGATGAAAAAACAGAAACAAAAGAAACAGCAGAAAAAAATTCGTTCCGGACTGATGTTTATCTGGATCGTTGTTCTGATGCTTTTTTTGACGGAAAGTTTTCTTTACGCCTGGTGCCAGGTGCAATGTGTCCGGCTGCGTTATGAAATCAGCCGGACTAAAGGGACTGCCGCCAGCCTGGCCTCGCAAAGAAAAACTCTGCGAATTCAACTGGCGGAATTAAAATCACCGGTCCGGATCATGCGCCTGGCTGAGAACGAGCTCGGCCTGGTCATGCCGGAAACCAATCAGTTTGTGGTGATGCCGTGAGATACAGTCGCAAAAAGACGGGAGCCTCTTCGCTGAACCACCGGATCATCCTGGTGGGGGTGGTCTTCAGCCTGATGTATCTGGTTATCGCGGGCCGGGCGGTCTATCTCCAGGTGATCTGCGACGACATGCTTGCCGGCAAAGCCTCCCGGGAGTATCAGCGGACCTATGTTACTACCGGAAAACGCGGCTCCATTCTTGATCGCAATCTGACGGAAATGGCCGTAACAATTGATGCCTTCTCCATCGGGGCTCGTCCGGAACTGATCAAAGACAAAACCGCCCGGGCAGCCCAGCTGGCCGGGGCTCTGGGAATGAAGCGCGCTGAAGTCGAACGCCGCTTGAATTCCAGGCATACTTTTGTCTGGCTGAAAAGGACCGCCAGCAAAGAGGAAGTGACGGCCGTTAAGCAGCTCGGATTGACCAAAAAACAGATAGAGTATGTCCCGGAACATAAACGGGTTTATCCCCATAAGAGCATGGCCGCTCAGGTGATTGGTTTTACCGGTACTGACGGCAGCGGCCTGGAAGGACTTGAATACGCTTTTAACCGGAATCTGGCCGGTTCGTCCATCAACCGGACAGTACTGCTGGATGCCAAACGACATGGTTTTGATCCCGGGGAAGCCACCGCGGGCGACCAAAGCTGTGACGGCAACAACCTGATACTGACGCTGGACAAGACGATTCAGTGCCTGACCGAAGACGCCCTGGCCAAAGCGGTTATTGAATCCGAGGCCAATTCCGGCATGGCCATAGTCATGAAACCGGAAACCGGGGCGATTCTGGCTATGGCCAATGTCCCTTTTTATAATCCCAATAATTTCAGAGATTATAACCGGTCGGTTTACCGTAACCGGGCGGTAGCGGACTCTTTTGAACCCGGTTCGATCATGAAGATTTTCCTGGCGGCCGGTTCGATTGATTCCGGGATGTGCGAGTCAGACACGGTTTTTTTCTGCGAAAAAGGGCAATACCGGATACAAAATAACCTCATTCACGATTCCAATCCCTATGGTTTGTTGACGCTTCATGAAATCATCAAATATTCCAGCAATATCGGGGCGGTTAAAATCAGCGAACGAATCGGCAAGCAGCAACTCTGGAAAACGCTGCACCGTTTCGGCTTTAACAACAAAACGGGCATCAGTTGTCCCGGCGGTACCAGCGGGCGTCTTTCTTTTTATCAGCAGTGGACCGAGGTGGATACCGGCTCCATCGCTTTCGGACAGGGTATTTCCGCCTCGGCTATTCAACTGGTTACGGCCGTATCCGCCATCGCCAACGGCGGGCTGCTGGTCAAGCCTTATATCGTTGACCGGATCGAGTCACCGGACGGACGGACAATCCTGAAGCGGGAACGGGAGATTGTCCGGCGGGTGATATCACCGGCAACGGCCCGTTCCATCGCGGACATGATGGAAGCGGTAACCAAACCGGATGGCACCGGCGTCAACGCCTCCATCAAGGGCTATACCGTCTGCGGCAAGACGGGCACGGCCCAGAAACTGAGTAAGGCTGGCAAATATACGAACGAGGATTATATCGCTTCGTTTATCGGGTTCGCGCCAAAGGAAAACCCGGAGTTGGCGGTGCTGGTGGTGGTGGACGCGCCGCGGAGCCGTTATTACGGAGGCATCGTGGCGGCGCCGGCTTTCCGGAAAATTGTTCAGGACAGCTTGAATTATCTGGGCGTGGTGCCGGAATCCGAACCAGGCCGAGAATCGGATGAGCAGAATGATAAAAATGGAATGATGGTATCCATACAAAAAGAGGTGAGCGGATGAAGCTCTTTGAACTGCTTCAACCCGCGTCTCCGGAGCGGATAACCGGGCCCGGGCTGAAAAAAAACGGAGTTTTGACCGAGCCTGACATAACCTCGGTGCACTACCGGGCGGACAGGGTCAAACCGGGAGGATTGTTTGTGGCGGTCCGGGGAATGCACAGTGACGGCCATGATTATATTGACCAGGCCCTGCGAAACGGCGCGGCCGCCATTGTTACAGATAAAGACGTGGACAAGCAGGCTATAATCGCCCGGGTTGCCGATTGCCGGGAAGCGCTGGCCCGGATATCAGCCAGATTTTACGATTTCCCATCGGATAAGCTGTTGCTGATCGGCGTCACCGGCACCAACGGGAAAACCACCACGGCCGCGCTGATTGAACGGATTCTGCTGGAAAGCGGTATCAGGGCGGGCGCTATCGGAACGGAGAATTACCGCTATGATGGTCAGGTTCGTGAAAATAACTTGACCACCCCGGCCGCTCCGGAGCTGCAGGCCATTCTGGCGGATATGGCCGCCGCCGGCATAACCCACGTGGTTATGGAGGTCTCTTCGCACGCCCTGGATCAGAAAAGAGTGGATGGTTGCGATTTTGACGTCGGCGTTTTTACCAACCTGACTCAGGATCACCTGGATTACCATCAAGATATGGACGCTTATTGGAATTGTAAAAAACTTCTGTTCACGAAATGCCTTTCCAGGGGGTTTCGCAAGCAAAGAGGAGTCTCCGTCATCAATTGTGTCTCTGCCAGGGGCAGGGAGCTGTTTGATGAACAGCACGGCAATGATCGGATCAGTGTCGGCCTGACCAAAGATTACATGATTTTTCCGGAACAGGTGCATTATGCGGCCGACGGCATTAACGGTCATATGGTTTCTCCCGGCGGAGTTTTTGATTTTACCTCGCCACTGGTCGGTTCCTACAATTTTGAGAATATTCTCTGCGCGGTGGGCGCGGCCAGGGCCTTAGGTGTTCCCGGGCGGGACATTCAGGCGGGCATCAGGACTTTTGCCGGTGTTGCCGGTCGATTGGAACGAATCGACAACAGCCGGGATAGAAGTGTTTTCGTGGATTACGCCCATACCCCGGACGCCTTAAAAAATGTTCTTGCCACGGTGCGGGAAATTACCCGCGGTCGTCTTATCTGTGTGTTCGGGTGCGGCGGCGAGCGTGATCGCGGCAAGCGCCCCAGGATGGGCCGGATAGCCTCGGAGAACGCCGACCTGGTGGTGGTTACCTCCGACAACCCGCGCGGGGAGGACCCGGCCGGGATTATCGAGGATATCCTGGCCGGTATGGAAAACGCCGGCGAGCAGGTTGATTCTCCGGAAAAACTGGGGTGTCGGGACGGGCGCCGGCGTTTTCTGGTGGAACCGGACAGGCGTCTGGCGATTCTGGCGGCAGTACTGGCCTCGGCTCCCGCTGATTCAGTGGTGGTAGCCGGAAAGGGCAGCGAGACGTATCAGTTAATCAAGGGACGAAAAGAAGACTTTGATGATCGGCAGGAAGCGAGGCAGGCTCTGCGGGAGCTGGCCGGACAGTCACCCGCGGTCATGTGCTCCGTATAAAATGTGGATGAACGGTGATGAGCGAAAAAACACCCTGGACCAACCGGGACATACTGACGGCTACCGGCGGAAAAATCCGTTATGGCCGGGAAGATGTTTACCAGGGCGTCACCATTGATTCCAGAACAGCCCGGCCGGGGCAATTGTTTGTAGCCCTCAGGGGTAAGACCCATGATGGCCATTTGTTCATTGAAAAAGCCCTCCGGCAGGGCGTCCGGGGATTGCTGGTGGAACAAGATTATGCCCGGAAAGAGGCCGCTTATCTTGAAGGAATCGAGGCCACCTGTATCGAGGTGGACGACACGACGCGGGCGCTGGGCAGGTTGGGGCGCTTCCGGCGTCGGCTCATGGGGCTGCCGGTAGTGGCCATTACCGGAACCAACGGCAAGACGACAACCAGGGAGATGACGACCGGGATACTGGCCCGGCATTTCCGGGTGCTGGCCCCGGCCGGTAATTATAACAATGAAATCGGGGTTCCCCTGACTCTGCTGCGCCTGGAAAAAGATCATCAGGTTGGCGTCCTGGAACTGGGCATGAACGCTCCCGGGGAAATAAAACGACTGGCCGGAATTTGTGAGCCTGATATAGGCGTGGTCTTGAACGTCAGCGCCGGGCATCTGGAAGGACTGGGAAATATTGAAGGCGTGGCCGCGGCCAAAAGCGAACTGGTGGCGGCCCTGGGCGACAAGAGTGCGGCCGTGCTCAATGCCGATGATCCGAGGGTGCTGGGCATGGCGGATAAAGCGTGCGCCCGGGTGGTGACTTATGGCAGAAGGGAATCGGCCGACGTCAGGGCGGTCCGGATGGAGAAAAAAGCTCCGGGCTTATTGATCGGCATCGAGTTTCCCGGCCGGCGCAAGAGTCTTTCCGTTCAACTGTCTTCCGGCGGAGAGCACATGATTTCCAACGCCCTGGCCGCGGCCACGGTGGGGTTTCTCCTGGACATCCAGGAACAGGACATCAAGGCCGCCCTGGAAGATTTCGGGCCGGTGGCGGGGCGCCTGGTGGTGACCGAAACGGCGGCCGGTTTTACCATTGTTGATGATACTTATAACGCCAACCCGGATTCGGCCGCGGTGGCCATTGATGAGCTGGTCGCGGCTTACGGCGGCGGGCGGCGGATACTGGTTTTCGGTGACATGCTGGAACTGGGTGAGCACGCCCGGGAAATGCATCGGGAAATCGGACATCTGGCCGCGGCCAGGGGAATTGACAAGATTTTTGCCGCCGGCGAGTTCGCCGGCGAGGTAGCTGAAGGGGCCAGGCTCGGCGGAATGTCGCCGGCAGCTGTCGCGGCCGGTTCTAAGGCGGCGATAACCCGTTTGCTGCTGGAGATAATCAGACCCGGCGACCGGGTGCTGGTCAAGGGATCCCGGGGCATGGCCATGGAAACCGTGGTGGTTCAACTTATGGAGCTGGGCCAGGACCCGGGGCTGACAGAAAAAGGATAGCCGGATCATGTTTTATTATTTTCTGTATCCGCTGCACGAGTATGTTTCGTTCTTTAATTTGTTTCAATACATCACTTTTAGAACGATATACGCGGTGTTGACGGCATTTCTGATCAGCTTTCTGCTGGGTCCGGTCTTTATCCGACGCTTGTCCCTGATGCAGGTGGGACAATATATCCGCCGGGCCGGTCCGGAAACCCATCGGGATAAAGCCGGGACGCCGACCATGGGCGGCCTGCTGATAATGGCGGCGGTGCTGGGCTCCAGCCTCCTCTGGGCTGATCTGGAAAATGGTTATATCTGGGTCGCCCTTTTCGCCATGCTGGGGTTCGGCTTGATCGGCTTCGTGGATGATTACCTGATGCAGGTGAAAAAACGCAACCGGGGGCTTTCCGCGGGCGCTAAAATTATGCTTCAAATCATCGTGTCCGGATTGGCGGTCTGGGCCGTCGTGACCATGCCGGACGGCGATACCCGGCTGCTGGTGCCCTTTTTTAAGAGGATTACCCCGGATATCGGTTTTTTTTATGTGTTGCTGGGGGTTTTCATCATCACCGGCACTTCCAACGCGGTCAATCTTACGGACGGCCTGGACGGCCTGGCCACCGGGCCCTCGGTGATCGCGTTTGTGGCTTACCTGGGGTTCGCCTACGTGGCCGGCAACACGGTCATAGCCGAGTACCTCCAGGTAACCTACGTGCCCGGAGCAGGTGAGCTGACGGTCTTCTGCGGGGCCATGGTCGGAGCCCTGGTGGGATTTTTATGGTTTAACGCTTATCCGGCTCAGATATTCATGGGTGACGTGGGTTCTCTGTCCTTAGGCGGGGCGCTGGGGACCGTGGCGGTTATTACCAAGCAGGAAATACTGCTGATCCTGGTGGGCGGTATTTTCGTTCTGGAAACCCTGTCCGTTATTTTTCAGGTAGGGTTTTTCAAGGCTACCAGCGGCGGGCGTATTTTTAAAATGGCGCCGCTGCACCACCATTTTGAACTCAAGGGTGTCGCCGAACCGAAAATTATCGTCAGGTTCTGGATTATCGCCCTGGCCCTGGCTCTGGTGGCGTTGAGTACTCTGAAAATAAGGTAACTTTAGTTATGATTGAAGTTCGCGACAAACGATTCCTGGTGGTGGGCATGGGAGCTACCGGTTTAGCCGTGGCAAAATATCTGGTCAAACGCGGAGCCACGGTGACCATAACGGACCAGTCCCCGGACAAGGAGCTGGGCGAGTCCTGCCGGGAGGCCCGGGAGCTGGGCGTGACCCTGGAGCTGGGCGGGCATACCGAAGAGGTCTTCCGCGATACCGAGTATATCGTCATCAGCCCGGGCGTGCCCACTTCCCTGCCGCAACTGCGGCGGGCCGCGGAGGCCGGTATCCCGGTATTGGGAGAGATTGAACTGGCTGCTTCCTTTATGCGCAAGCCTTTGGTGGCGGTTACCGGTACCAACGGTAAAACTACCGTGACCACCCTTATCGGCGAAATGCTGAAAAAATCGGGCCGGCACGTGTTCGTGGGCGGTAATATCGGGCGGCCGCTGATAAGTTTTGCCGACAAAGGGGAGAACGCCGATGTGGCGGTGGTGGAATTAAGCAGTTTTCAGCTGGAAACCATAGTGGAGTTCCGGGCCGGTGTGGCCGTGCTGTTGAATATCGCCGAGGATCACCTCGATCGGCATGAAGATTTGGAAGGCTATGTCGAGGCCAAAAAACGAATTTTTGAAAATCAATTACCGGAAGACGCGGCGGTTATCAACGGCTCCGATTTTCACGTCCTTAAGGCCTCTAAAGACGCGGTCAGCCGCAAGATTTGTTTTAACGGGGGACGGGACGTCAACAATGGCGCCGTCTCCGGGGACGGGTTTATCGACATTGTTCGTGATAAGGAGACCGTCGGTCGGATCAATGTGGCCAGTCCTTATCTCCGGATGCCCCATAACATGGAAAATCTGGCCGCGGCCGTGCTGGCCTCTCTGGAAGCCGGCGGAACCATGGCCGGTATCCAGGAAGCGGCCAATGAATTCAAGGGTTTGCCGCACCGGCTGGAATATGTGGACATGGTCAACAATGTCGCCTATATCGATGATTCCAAAGCGACCAATCCGGACGCCGTTCGGCGGGCCCTGGAATGCCTGGACTGCCCGGTGGTACTGCTGATGGGCGGAGAGAACAAGGGCTGCGATTTTGGAGTACTTAAAAACGTGGTCCGGGAGCATGCCAAGGCGGCGGTACTTTTAGGCGAGGCCGGGGAGGCCATCCGGCTGGCTCTGGACGGGGCCGTAACCTGCCGGGTGGTCGATACCATGAAAGAGGCGGTCGGACAGGCTTCTTCCCTGGCCGGTTCCGGCGAGGTGGTGCTGTTGTCGCCGGCCTGCTCCAGCTTTGACGCTTATGATAATTACGCCCAGCGGGGTCAAGATTTCCGTCGGGCCGTGGAGGAGTTGAAGATAAAATTATGAAAGCCGCCAGAGCAGAAAACAGCCGATTCTCTTTTGACGCCGTTTTGTTGTTTCCGGCACTTCTACTGACGGGTATCGGCGTGGTCATGGTTTACAGCGCCAGCTCTCATATCGCCGCGGAGCGATTCGGGGACAGCGCCTATTTCCTGAAAAAACAGGCCGCCTACGCCCTGGCTGGTGTTTTCATGATGGTCTTCTGCCGGTACCTGAGTTATCGACTGCTGCGGATAATGGCCTACGGTATACTGGGAACTTCCTTTCTGCTGCTGGGCATGATCCTGGTGAGCAGTCTCGGTTATGAGGTCAACGGCGCGAGCCGCTGGCTCCGCCTGGGTGGTTTCTCTTTTCAGCCTTCGGTGTTTGCCAAGTTCGCGCTGATCGTCTACCTGGCCTATTCCTTGAACAAAAAAAAGGAGGACATGGACAGGTTCTCAGTCGGATTCCTGCCGCACGTGGTGGTTTTCGGGGTATTTTCGAGCCTTATCCTGATGCAGCCGGATTTTGGGTCGGTAGTTATTTTCGGGGTAATAACCTGGCTGATGCTGTTCGTGGCCGGAGTGCGTTTGACGCACCTCCTGACTTCCTTTGTGTTTTTCATACCGGCCGGTGCTTATTACATGATGAGCGCCGAATACCGCATGAAACGGCTGACCAGTTTTCTTGATCCTTGGAAATTCAAGGATAGCAGCGGTTACCAGATAGTGCACTCCTACATGGCTTTCGGTACCGGCGGCTTCTGGGGCACGGGGCTGGGCCAGGGGTACCAGAAATTGTTTTATCTGCCGGAGCCGCACACCGATTTTATTTTTTCCGTAATCGGTGAAGAGCTGGGACTCCTGGGAATCATGTTTATCATGTTTCTTTTTATGGTTTTGATGTGGCGGGGGCTTATGGTCGCTTTGCAAAGCAAAGATCGTTTCGGGGCGCTGCTGGCCCTGGGCCTGACGGCCGCTATTGGTTTTCAGGTTTTTGTCAATACCGGCGTGACCCTGGGGCTGTTTCCGACCAAGGGGATAACGCTGCCGTTTTTGAGCTACGGCGGTACTTCCTTGCTTTTTAACCTGGCCGCCATTGGTGTGCTGATGAATATTGGTCAAAAAAATCATGAGGCCTGAACAAGCCGGAAATAAGATCCCGGTCGGTTTGCGGACTATCATTGCCGGAGGCGCCACCGGAGGCCATTTGTTCCCGGGAATCGCCATCGCGGAAAATATCCGGCAACAAAGTCCGGGCAGCGCCGTTCTGTTTATCAGCACCGGCACTGATCTGGAAAAGCGTGTTTTGCCGAAGACCGGGTTTGATTTTGCCGTTATCCCCACCGAAGGGATCAAGGGGAGGAGTTTGACGGCCGGCGTCCGGGCTATTGTCAAGCTGGGGCGGGGGATGGTTACGGCGGCCGGGCTGATCAAAAAATTCAGTCCCGATGTTATCGTCGGGGTGGGCGGCTATTCTTCGGCGCCCGTGATTATCAGTGGTTGGATTATGGGAGTCAGAATCGCCCTGCATGAACAAAACGCCTTGCCCGGAGTCAGCAACCGGTGGCTGGCCAGATTCGCCGATCAGATTTTTATCTCGCTGGCCCCGGCAGCCGGATGGTTCCCGGCTGGTAAGGTTCAGCTGACCGGCAACCCGGTGCGGCAGGATATTCTGCGGGCCGCCAACCGTCGCAGTAACCGGAGCGGGTCAAACGATCATCGTTTTACCGTATTGATTCTCGGCGGCAGCCAGGGCGCCGGCGGCATTAACCGGGCGGTAGTGGCGGCCCTGGGCCATCTGGACGACAAAAAGCGCTATTTTTTTGTTCACCAGACGGGCGCGGCCGATGAGGACCTGGTCCGCCGGGCCTATCGGCACCATGGCGTGGATTGTCGCGTGAAACCTTTTTTTGATGATATGCCCGAGCAGTACACCGGCGCCGATTTTTTAATCTGTCGGGCCGGGGCTACCACCGTGGCGGAAATTATCAGTCTGGGCAAGGTCGCCCTGCTGGTGCCTTTTCCGCACGCCGCGGACAATCATCAAACCTTTAACGCCCGGGCGCTGACAGAGGCGGATGGAGCGGAAATGATTCAGGAAAAAGATTTAACCGGTGAAATTCTGGCGGAAAAAATTATCCGGTACGCCGATAATCCCCGGCGACTTGAGGAGATGTCCGGCCGGGTACGGTCCCTGGGTGATCCGCGGGCGGGACGTCGGGTGGCGGAAGAGTGCCTGGCCATGGCCGGACGTCCCCGTAAAAAGAGAGCGATGATTTACGCATGTATTTGAAAAAATATCATATATATTTTGTGGGCATCGGTGGTATCGGCATGAGCGGCATTGCCGAACTCCTGCTGAACCTGGGCTACACTGTTTCCGGTTCCGATGTTAAAAGCAGTGATATTACCAGCCGCCTGACCGAACTGGGAGGAACTATTCACGGCCGGCATCATCCCGATAATATCGTCGGCGCCGACGTAGTCGTAGTCTCTTCGGCCATCGGGCCGGATAACCAGGAAGTAGCGGCGGCGACCAAAGCCGGCATTCCGGTTATCCCCCGGGCTGAGATGCTGGCCGAGATCATGCGCCTGAAATACAGTATCGCTGTGGCCGGCGCCCACGGTAAAACATCGACCACTTCCATGATCGCGGCCGTCCTGGGTGAGGGCGGAGTTGATCCGACGGTGGTGGTGGGCGGCAAGCTCAACAGCCTGGGCAGCAACGCCCGGCTGGGTAACGGAGATTTCATCGTGGCCGAAGCCGATGAAAGCGATGGCTCCTTTTTGAAATTCACGCCGGCTATTTCGGTAGTGACCAATATTGACCGCGAGCATCTCGATTACTACGGGGGGCTTGATGAGATCAAAAAAGTGTTCCGGGAGTTTATCGATCGGATTCCCTTTTATGGCTTGGCCGTTATCTGCCTGGACAATGAGCCCTTGCAGGAGATACTGCCCGGCATAAAGAAGCGCTGCCTGACTTACGGCACTAACAAGCAGGCGGATTTCCAGGCCAGGCGAATCAAGGCCGGCGGCGGACAGATCCGGTTTTCCGTTTACCAGGCCGAGCGTCAGCTGGGAGATATAATTTTGAACACGGCCGGTCGGCATAACGTGGTTAACGCTCTGGCCGCCGTGGTGGTCGGACTGGAACTGGGCATCGCTTTTGAGACCATCAAAAAAGGCCTGGAAACCATGGCCGGCGTTCACCGCCGGCTGGAGATCAAGGGTGAAGCCGGCCGGGTTATCTTTGTCGATGATTACGGACATCATCCCACGGAAATCAAAACCACCCTGCAGGGGATCCGGGAAAACTGGGAAGATCGACGCCTGGTGGTGGTTTTTCAGCCTCATCGTTATACCCGGACCAGGGCCCTGTTCGATGATTTCGCCCGTTCCTTTTATCAGTGCGACGCGCTGGTAATGCTGCCGGTGTATGCCGCCGGTGAGGCGCCCATTGATAAGGCCGACGGGTTTACCCTGAGTAAAGAGATAAGTAAGCACGGTCATAAGAGCGTCTATTTCGCCGAAACCGCGGAGGCCGCCTGCCGATATCTGGAAGAAGAGCTGCGGCCCGGTGATCTGCTGTTGACCCTCGGCGCGGGAAACGTCTGGCGGGTCGGAGAACAGGTCATGGAGAAACGGCGAACAATTGTGGAAGTCGGAAATTAAAGCATGATGGAAAACGGCTTTAAGAAATGGCTGCGGGATCGCTTTGGAGAACGGGTTCGCTGGGACGAATCCCTGGCCGGGCATACTTCCTTTCGGGTGGGCGGACCGGCGGAAGCCTACGTTTCGGTGACGGACGCCGAAGCCTTGCGGGAGCTGGTCCGAAAATGCTCCCAGGCCGGGGTGGCCTACTTCATCCTGGGGGGCGGGACCAATCTGCTGGTCAAAGACGGCGGCCTGAATGGAGTGGTCATTGACGTCAAAAAAGGTTTAAAGGAGATAATCCGGTTGCCCTCCTCTGAAAAGGGAGCGGTTCAGATCGCGGCCGGAGCCGGGGTTAATCTGCAGGCGATGTGCCGGTACGCCATTGAAAACGGACTGGCCGGCCTGAATTTCGCTCTGGGGATTCCCGGGACGGTCGGTGGTGCCGTGGTCATGAATGCCGGAACCGCCCAGGGAGTTATGGCCGATGTCATTGCTTCGCTTAAATTTTTGACTGCGGAGGGCCGGTTTTTGACCAGGTCCAAAGACCAGCTGGAGTTTAATTACCGGGGAATGACAAGGCCGGAACCGGCTGATGATTCCCATAGTCCGTTGGTGATAGTCGAGGCCGTGCTGTCGTTGTCCCGGTCTGATTCGGAAACGGTAAGGCGAGAAGCCGATGCCATTTTAAAAGAGCGCCTGCAGTTTCAACCCACCAGCGACTGGAGCGCCGGATGCTTTTTCAAAAATCCGCCCGGCGGCGAGTCCGCCGGAAAATTGATCGATCGGGCCGGGTTAAAAGGACAAACCGTTGGTGGCGCGGCGGTGTCGGAACGGCACGCCAATTTTATAGTGAATACCGGGCAGGCCAGGGCGGCGGACATCCTGGCTTTGATGGAAATAGTGCGAACGAAGGTGTCTGATACTTTCGGGGTTGAACTGGAACCGGAGGTGAAAATTGTCGGTGAATAAACCAAATCGTAAAAAACGGCAGCCGCTGGTGTTGTCGCCCCAGAAGCCGGCCCGCCGCAACCGTAAAAAAGGGAAAAATTCCCGGCGGGCGATCAGCTCGAAGTCCGGCCTGTATGTACCGGCCGCTTTGACCGCCGCGGTTGTCCTGATCAGCTTCGGCTTTGTGGGCGGCTATTTTCTCCTGACCGGCAGTACCCTTCTTGGCGTCGAAAATATTTCGGTCACGGGCGCCTGTCTGCTGGAGGAAAACGAGATTGTCCGGCAGGCCGGAATCGAGCCGGGAGATAATATCCTGGCCGTCAATCTGGCCGTGGCCAGGAAACGGCTGCTGTCGCATCCCTGGATCGCCTCGGCCGGCGTCAGTCGCCAATTACCGGCCACGATTATGGTCGAGATAGAAGAACATTCTCCAGTGGCGGTGGTAGACCTGGGCCGGTCGGTCTCCGGACTGGGGCAAAGGTTTTTTGTGGATAAAAACCGCCGGATATTCAAGCCGCAGGAACCCTCGGACCCCGCCGCCCTGCCCCTGATTGACGGCCTCGATCACAGGGATCTGGACGATAAGGGTCGTCCCGGCAGCAGGTTGTTCCTGGCGGCCCTGGATGTTATTGAAACCGGCCGCCGCCTGAGTCATCTCTTTCCGGGCTTGTCCATTCGGCGGGTATCGGTCGACCGGGATCAGGGTATCACTCTGCGCGCCTTTGACCGGGTCGGGCCGGTGCGGTTCGGGTTTGATGAAGACCAGGATCATTATTTCAAAAAATTTAAACGGTTGCATGATGTGCTGTCGTGTCATGACGACCGCGCCAAAGACGTCGATATCGCCGCCGTCGGACTGGAGTGCCCGGGACGGGTGGTAGTAAAGACAGTCGATCAGGAAAAGGAAGTGGCCTTTTCAGGGCAACAACATAAAGGGGGATAGCCATGCAGGAGCAAGACATTATTGTCGGCCTTGATATCGGTACCACCAAGATATGCGCGGTGGTGGGAGAGAAGGAAGGCAACAATATCAACGTCATCGGCATCGGAATGCATCCGTCAGAAGGATTACGCAAAGGCGTGGTGGTAGATATAGAATCAACGGTTACTTCCATCAAGAAAGCGGTGGAAGAGGCGGAACTGATGGCCGGTTGTGAAATCTCCAACGTGTACGTAGGCATAGCCGGCGGTCACGTGACCAGTTTCAACAGCCGCGGAGTTATCGCCATCAAGGGTCGGGAGATCACTCGCTCTGATCTGGACCGGGTCAAAGAGGCCGCCAGCGCCGTGGCTATTCCCATGGACCGCGAAATCATTCATATCCTGCCGCAGGAGTATATCGTGGATGATGAAGCGGGCATTCAGAATCCGGTCGGCATGACCGGCGTGCGGCTGGAGGTTAAAATCCATATCGTGACCGGGGCGGTGGCCTCGGCTCATAATATCGTCAAGTGCGCTCACCGGGCGGGTCTGGACGTGTGTGACATCGTCCTGGAGTCCCTGGCGTCGGGGGAAGCGGTGCTGACCCGGGAGGAGAAGGCCCTGGGAGCCGCCCTGGTTGACATGGGTGGCGGCACCTCGGATCTGGCCGTTTTCTGCGGCGGCAATATCAGACACACTTTTGTCCTGGCCCTGGGCGGAAACAACCTCACCAATGACATTGCCATCGGCCTGCGGACGCCCCATTCCGAGGCGGAAAAGATTAAAAAAAGGTATGGTTTCGCTTCCGCCAGCCGGGAACAGAGCGGTGATCTGATCGAGGTCAAGCGAACCGGCGGGCGGGATCCGGAAAACGTTCCGGTGGAAATTCTGGGAGAAGTGGTGACGCCCCGGGTGGAGGAGATATTTACTCTGATCAACCGGGAAATTATCAGCAAGGGCGCTACCGAGGAAATTACTACCGGGGTTGTTTTGACCGGCGGCACGGCCTTGCTGGATGGCATCTGTGACGTGGCTGAATCAATTATCAATCAGCCGACGCGGTTGGGGCGCCCGGGGGGCATTACCGGGCTGGTGGACGTGGTCAACAATCCCATGTACGCTACCGGCGTGGGGCTGGTGCTTTACGGGGCCCGCAACGAGGTGGATAAAAAATTCCGGATCAGGGACAACAATCTTTTTAATCGTCTGGTCGGCCGCATGAAACGTTGGTTCAAAGACGTGGTTTAAGAGCGGGCGGATTGAAATGATGCCTGATCCGGTCATTATACATGAAAATGATGTCTCGATTACCAGACACTAATTTTTAAACATAGAGGAGGTATTTCTCATGACTTTTGCTTATGTGGAGAAAGAAAACACGGCTAAAATCAAGGTTATCGGAGTCGGTGGCGCCGGTGGTAACGCCATCAACAACATGATTAATTCCAATTTGCAGGGGGTGGAGTTTATCGTGGCCAACACCGACAGTCAGGCCCTGGAGGCTTCCATGGCCCATGTTAAAATCCAGCTGGGCAGTAATGTCACCCAGGGGCTCGGAGCCGGCGCTGATCCGCAGATCGGCCGGGAGGCCGCCATGGAGAGCGCCGATGCCATCCGGGACGCCCTGTCGGACGGCCACATGATTTTTATCACCGAGGGCTGCGGCGGCGGTACCGGCACCGGGGCCTCGCCGGTGGTGGCGGAAATATGCAAGGAGCTGGGAGCGCTGACGGTAGCCGTGGTAACCAAGCCCTTTTCCTTTGAAGGCAAAAAACGATCCCGCCAGGCCGAGGAAGGGGTTTCGGCTCTGAAGGACATTGCCGACACGGTTATTACCATTCGTAATGACCGTCTGCGGACGCTGGCCTCCAAAAAAGATAAGATGGTCGACATGTTCAAGAAAGCCGACGAGGTTTTGCATCATTCAGTCCGGGGCATTTCAGATTTAATCATGGTGCCGGGCCTGGTCAACCTGGATTTTGCCGACGTCAAAACCATCATGTCCAAGGCCGGCATGGCCCTGATGGGAATCGGCGTGGCCGATGGCGAGAACCGCGCCCTGGAAGCGGCCGAGAAATCGATTTCCCATCCCCTGCTGGAAGAGTGCTCCATAGCCGGAGCCCGGGGGGTACTGCTTAATATCGCCAGTTCCAGTGACCTGAGTTTTCAGGAAATGGAAGAAGCTTCCGATCGCATTCACGAAGAAGTCGGAGATGAGACCGAGATTATCTGGGGAACCACCATTGATGACAATCTGGGTGATGAGATCCGGATAACGGTTATTGCCACCGGTATCGGGGCGGCTTCAGAATCCCTGGTGGATATGAAAAGAGGCCGCATCCGGGATGTGACCGCGGCTGATTTAAAGGATATGTCCGTGGATAAGCTGGATCAGCCCACTTTTATCCGCAAGCAGGCCACGGCCGGTGAGGGGGCCGGTTCTTCTTACCGGGGATACAAGGGCATTGCCTATGATAATGAAGATCTGGAAGTGCCGACCTTTTTAAGGAATCAGGCTGATTAGCCCGGATCTTTTTCGCGGGTCGGACCGGGTTTGTCAGCCTGCTGGTGGGCCGTTCGGGTTGGCAGAAACAGTAAATCCGCGGTTGGCACCCTGTTGCCATGGATTGTCCGGGGCAGATCGACTCGTGAATTTTTCCGGGACAGGTGGCGGAGTTGATTTGTGTTAACTACTCCGGAGCAGTGTGACGGAGCGCGCCCGACGCCTCCGTCTGAAGTCAGGTACCCGGCGGCCGGACACAGGCTGCGATCGGCCGGTTCCTGACGGTTCTTAAAAGTGTTTATCCTCTTTTGTCTTTTTTCAGTTCAACCTGATTGCTGTATTTCTTTTCAATCCGGCTGACAATCATATAGATAATAATGATGGCAGCAACGGCGGCCGCCAGGAGGGGAAGGTTCAAGGTCGCCAGAGAGCTGCCCAGTATCACCGCGGGTATGGACAGGATTCCCTGACAGGGCCAGTTCATACTCAGGTATAACCGGAAAGGAATGCCGGCCAGGGGCAAAAGAAAATTTTTAACCGCGTAGGGCGCCACCGGTATGGCTGATACCAGAAAAGAAAAGCGTAATCGTTTATCGGGCGGAACTCGCGGAATGGCGTAGCCCATTCGTGCCAAAGTTTTTTTGAGCAGTTTGTCGGCCAGGCGGGCCAGCGCGAATGAAACCGACATATGGACGGGCATCACCAGAAACAGCAGCGCCAGGCCCGGGCCCAGGCCGAATTTTATGCCTATGACCAGTAAAAAGGGGGTCATGGGAAAGCCGAATATCGGCAGTAATACCAGCAGGAGGAGAAATACCGGGGTCGGTGTATGGGTGTTGATCTGTTCCACCGCCGCGGACAAAAGCTCCAGCCGGAGGGCCGCGTAAACGGCCAGTCCCCCGGCCAGGAACGCCAGGATAATAAGAATAATTGTCTTTGGTCGTGGTCGTTTCAAGGTTTCCGGTACCTGTGATTGCGGTCAGAGATTTTCCCGCCGCGGATATATTTACAAAGTGTAGTATATGTCGCCGGTTAAGAAAAGTTCTTTATCCCGAAAATTGACACCCCCCTTCAAACTTTATATACTACCGGGATATTTTGGTCAGCCCGCCGCGGGAATCAGTTAACCAACAACAAGGTGATTTTATGATAACAGTGAATGAACATTATTTTAAGCTTCAGTCTTCTTATTTGTTCGCTGACATAGCCGCCCGGGTGCGGGCCTTTCAGAAGGCCAATCCGGACATGGATATTATCCGGCTCGGCATCGGCGACGCTACCCAGCCGCTTTGCGCGGCCTGCCGGGAAGCCCTTCACCGGGCGATTGATGAAATGGGCGAGGCCGGGACTTTTCGGGGGTACGGCCCGGAGCAGGGGTATGATTTTTTAAGAGAAAAAATCGCGACCGGCGATTACCAGGCGCGGGAAGCTGATATCAGTGCCGATGAGATATTCGTCAGTGACGGGGCCAAGTGCGATACCGGCAATTTCCAGGAACTTTTTTCAGATGACATTACCATAGCCATTCCCGACCCGGTTTACCCGGTCTACCTGGACACCAATGTCATGGCCGGCCGGACCGGCGCCTTCAAGAACGGCCGCTATGAAGGGGTTTATTACCTGGAGAGCACCCCGGCCAACAATTATCTGCCGGCTCTGCCGGACCAGCCGGTGGATCTGATCTACCTGTGTTTCCCCAATAACCCCACCGGAGCCGTTATCACCCGGGAGGCCTTGCAAGAATGGGTTGATTACGCCGCGGCCAATCAATGCCTGATTCTTTATGACGCCGCCTATGAGGCCTTTATCCGGGATGAAAACATTCCCCGCACCATTTATGAAATTGAAGGAGCCCGGGAAGTGGCGGTGGAGTTCCGCAGTTTTTCCAAAACCGCCGGCTTTACCGGTCTTCGGTGCGCCTTTTCGGTGGTTCCCAAAGAGTGTCGCGCTTTTGACGCTGAGGGTAATGCTTATTTTTTGCACCCTCTCTGGAATCGTCGTCACTGCACCAAGTTTAACGGCGTGGCCTACCCGGTGCAGCGGGCGGCTGAAGCGGTTTATAGTCCGGAAGGCCGGGCCCAGGTGAAAGAAACGGTCGATTATTACCTGGCCAACGCTGATCGCATTACCCGGGCCATGGACGAGCTGGGCTATGACTATGTCGGTGGCAGGCATTCCCCTTATATCTGGGTGGAAGCCGGCACCGATTCCTGGGAGTTGTTTGATATGCTGCTCAACAGCGCCGGAGTTGTCTGTACCCCGGGGGCCGGTTTCGGCACCTGCGGCGCCAGAAATATCCGCCTGTCGGCCTTTAACAGTCACGAACAGGTGGATGAAGCCATGCGGCGGATCAGCCTCGCCATGAAGAAATAATCAGACAGGAGTTGATAATGCTGACGGTTGACCAGGAAAAATGTAATCAGGACGGAATTTGCGTGGCCGAGTGCCCCATGAAGATCATTGATATGAAGGATGATGGTTATCCCCGGGCGGTGACGGGCGCAGACAAGCTGTGTATCGAGTGCGGTCATTGTGTGGCCGTCTGCCCCACCGGGGCAATGACCCAGGCCGACCTCAGGCCTGAAGACTGCCTGGAAGTTAAGCCGGAATGGCTTCCGGACCTCCCCCGGGCCGAACACTTTCTTCGTTACCGGCGTTCTATCCGCTCTTATAAAAACAAACCGGTAGATAAATCTCTTTTGGAAGAGCTGATTCGGGTCGCCCGGTACGCCCCCAGCGGTCATAACACCCAGCCGGTCAAGTGGCAGGTTATCTACCAGGCCGAGGAAGTCCATCGGCTCAGCGGTCTGGCGGTGAACTGGATGCGCCACATGGTCGAAGCCCATCCCCGGACGGCCGGCAGGCTGCACCTGGATCTGGTGGCCGCGGCCTGGGATATGGGTATTGACACCATCAGCCGGGGGGCGCCGCATCTGATTCTGGCCAACGGCTCTAAAGACAATCCCGCCGCCCAGAGCGCCTGCACCATCGCCCTGACCTATCTGGACCTGGCCGCTCCCGCCACGGGGCTGGGAACCTGCTGGAATGGATTTTTTAACGCGGCCGCCCTGGAATGGGAGCCGCTACGGCAGGAGCTTGGTTTGAAAGAGGGGCAGGTCAATTTCGGCGCCATGATGATCGGATTCCCCAGGTTTAACTATCATCGCATGCCGGAGCGACGGGAGCCGGTCATTACATGGTCATGAGCGGTTTGAAGAAAAATAACTATTTGCCGGCGTTTTGACTCATCTCCTCGATTTTTTCGTTGTAAAAGGCGATAACTTCTTTCCGGCGCAGCATGCCCAACAGGCGGTCCGGGGCGTCCACCTCCACCACCGGAATGGCCTCCATGTTCTTGATGGTGAATTTTTTCATGACTTCGTTCAAATCTTCCTCCAGGGTGGTCCGGATGATATTAGTGGTGGCAATATCCCGGACCACCACCAGATGATCCATTTCCGTGTCAAACAGAATGCGCCTTATGTCGGTATTGGAAAAAATACCGATCAGACGGTCCTGTTCGTTCATGACCGGAAAATACTGCTGATTGGTGGCGGTGAAAAAGAGCTTGAATTCGGCCAGACTCATGGATTCCGGAACAGTGGTGGTAGTCTGGATATGTTCCTGCATGTCTGATACCTTGGCGGTCTGCAGGATATCCACGAAAAATTCCCCGGCGTGGGCCGGAGAAGCCGCCTTGTTGGCCACCTGTTGCCGGTAGATGGACCATTTTCGGGATAACTGGTAGCACAGAACGCAGACCAGCAGCGTGGGCAGCAGCATCTGGTAGGAGTTGGTCATTTCCGCCACGAAAATAATGGTGGATATGGGTGCGTTGGAAACGGCGGTAAAAAAGCCGGCCATGCCCAGCACCACCATGGGGCCGGATGTCTGGATCAAGCCGGGGGCGATGGTATGAAATATTATACCCACGGCGCCGCCCAGGGCGCCGCCGATGACCACCGATGGTCCGAACACGCCGCCGCTGCCGCCGGAGCTGATAGTAAATGAGGTGGTCAGGATTTTACCGAAGGCCACCGCCAGCAGCAGCATCAGGCTGACCTCGCTGAGCAGGGCCTGCTGCAGAAGACCATAACCGAAAGACAGTGTCTCCGGCAGAAAGAAGCCGATTAATCCGGTGAACAGCCCGCCCAGGGCCGGCTTGAAGTGCGGTGGCACGGGAATGCCGGCGAATATTTTTTCCACCCCGTAAAAGCATTTTACATACAGGTAACTGACGCCGGACAGGATCACGGCCAGGACGATATAGGGGCCGAGCTCCATGGGATTGTTGAATTTATAATCCATGGAGGAGAACAGCGAGCCCCAGCCGAAAACCAGGCAGAACAGGCAATAGGCTACCACCGAGGCGATGCCGGCCGGAATCAGGACATCTCCTTCAAATTCCGGCTCCCGGTAAAGGACTTCCGAGGCGAATAAAGCTCCGGCCAGAGGGGCGCGGAAGATACTGCCCACTCCGGCGGCGATACCGGCGGCCAGCATGATGCGTCGTTGCCGTTCCGAAAGGTGAAGCCGGGTTCCCAGAATGGAGCCAACGCCGGCGCCGATCTGGGCGATAGGTCCTTCCCGGCCGCCGGAGCCACCGGTGGTCATGGTAATGGTGGAGGCGATAGTCTTGATGATGGGGATCCTGGCCCGGATCAGGCCGCCTTTGTTGTGGTAGGCGTCAATGGCGGCGTCGGTGCCGTGTCCTTCCGCTTCCGGCGCGAAAGTATAGACCAGCCAGCCGCTGATGAGACCGCCTGCCGCCGGTAAAAACAGGAGTATCCAGCGATTGAAGACGGTGGCGGTTGGTTGAAACAAGTGCGGTTCTCCGGTCGGTCCGGAGGGGCGGTATCCGGCCAGGCCGTCCAGAAAAAAGTGGACCCCGGCGCTGCACAAAAACTGGAAAAGAATGGCGCCACCGCCGGTAATCAGGCCGATAACGACGAAAATCAGAAGATTGACGGCGTTGGATTGCCGGTAGGCGAAAAAAGACCGGAAAGTCGGAAAAGACAGTCGCGGGCGGCTGAATATTTTTTTAGTCATGGTATCGGACGATGCCAGGGGTTGTTTCCAAGTTCAGGACCGGCCAGAAGCAGGCTGTTGGCCAGCGAAGACTGGACGGTTTCCGCGGTGTTTCCGAAAATATCCGGGTTAGTGTTGATTTATATTTTGTCTTTCTGATTTGTTTGACTCATACCTATCATGATTTTCAGAAAGTTCAAGGAAGAAATAGGTTTACGGGCGGGGCGGAAGCGGCGGGCAAGCAATTTTTTCTTGCAAAATTCAGCTATTTGTTATATTGAATGTTAAAATGCATCAAACGGGGAGACAAGCGGTGAACGATATTTAAGCCTTAATCCGCTGCAGGAGCAATTGATATGCAGGTGGGAGAAATTAAGCGCGTCCTGATTGTCGGGGCCGGCACCATGGGGCAGCAGATCGGCCTGCTTTGCGCCCTCAACGGCCTGGAGACTGTTATTCATGATTTATCCGGAGACGTCCTGGACAAAGCCCGCGACCGGATCAGGCGGCTGGCGGATAAATTTGTTGCTCATCAGCGCGTTTCGGAAAAAGAAGCCACCGCCGCTCTTGAAAATATTCGAATGACTGAAGATAAGGAGGAAGCGGCCCGGGAAGCTGATTTCCTCAGTGAGTCTGTGCCCGAGGACGTGGAATTAAAATGCCGGATTTTCGAAGAGTTTAACCGGTTATGCCCGTCCCGGACCATTTTTACCACCAATACCTCCTCGCTGATACCTTCCATGATGGCCGCCGATACCGGCCGGCCGGAAAAATTCGCCGCTTTTCATTTTCATAATACTCTGACCACTTCAATCGTGGACGTCATGCCGCATCCGGACACCTCCCTGGAAACTATCGCCCTGATTGAATCTTTTGCCCGGCGCCTGGGTCAGACCCCCATTATGTTGCAAAAGGAGAACCATGGTTATGTTTTCAACGCCATGCTGATGAATCTGTGTGACACGGCTTTGTATCTGGCGGCCGGCGGCGTGGCCGATATAGAAGACATTGACCGGTCCTGGATGGGTGTCATGGGCATGCGCGTCGGTCCGTTCGGCATTATGGATTCCATCGGATTGGATACGGTCCTGTCCGTTAATCAGATCTGGGCCAACCAGCTGAATGATCCCAAGGCTATCGCCAATGTGGCTTTTTTGAAACAATATGTCGAAGCGGGTAAGCTGGGAACAAAAACCGGCCAGGGATTTTACGTTTATCCCGGGCCGTATTTTATGGAAGAAAACTTCGTGAACCGGTCATAGCCAAATTCCAATTAACGGGTAATATCAAATGGCAAAAGAAAAAAAGAATGGCGTGGGGCATTTTTTGCTGGTCGGCGGACTGATCCTGACCGTTTTTTTTTCACTGTCGGTGGCGGTTGTGGCGGCAACAAAAGCACCGGATCCGGTTATTCTGAACGATGATCCCGGTGCCATCCATTTTGGTGATAAGGTTCAGTTTCTTGAGGACAGGCAAAAGGAGTTCACCATAAATGAAATAGCCGACGCGGATCATGAATGGACACCCTCCAGCAAGTCCGCCATTAATCTGGGCTTTACTGAATCGGCCTACTGGTTCCGGTTTAAGGTCAGAAACACAACTGATTCCACCCGTGAATGGTTTCTGATCATACCCTATCCCCTGTTGAATGATATCGAGTTGTATGTGCCGCAGAACGGAAAATTGCATAAAAAGATCAAGGCCGGTACCAGGTATCCCTTTTCCAATCGGGAAATAATCGACAAGGATTTTGTTTTTCGATTAAGTCAGTCCCCGGGAGACAGCACCTATTTTGTGCGGATCGTCACTGACACCTCCTTAAATTTTGAACCGATCATGAAATCGCAACGGTCCTACCTGGCCACCATTAACAAGGTTTACCCCATTTTCTGGCTGTATTACGGGGCCATGCTGATCATGGTCATTTACAACCTGATTCTGTTTATACTCATTCGGGAAAAGAGTTATCTCTACCTGGTGTTATTTATATGTACCTATATTTTATTTCAATTCACCCTGAACGGTTTTTCATTCCAGTATCTCTGGCCTAACTCGTTGTGGTGGGCCAACAACTGCCTGCCGACTTTCATGTGTCTGTCGATGCTTTTTATAACCATGTTTCTGCGTTCTTTTTTAAATATCCCCGAAGTATACGCCGACAGCATGGCCGACAAGGCCACCAAGTATGTGGTCATGATCCCGGCTCTGGTCTGGGCGGTGGTTTCCCTGCCGGTGAGCTATGCCATCAGCATCAAGGTGGCCATCCTGCTGATAATAGTCCATACCCTGACCCTGGCCGCGGCCGGAGTTATGACCATAGGTTATACCCGCAATGTCAGGTTCGTGGTCATCAGCTGCGTTTTTTTGTTTCTGGGAGTGCTTCTGTACTGTTTTAAAACTTTCGGACTGTTGCCGGCCAATTTCTTTACCATCTGGGGTATCCAGATCGGTTCGGTCCTGTTTGTGGCTCTGCTTTCCGTGGGATTGGCTGACCGTATCACCATGCTGAAAAACGAAATGCTGTCCACCAATTCCAATATTTCGCTGATGCTGGAAAGTATTTCCCAGGAAACCGCTGACGTGGCCGCGGAGCTGAAAGACTATCGGGAAGAAGAAATCGGCCAGATGCTGAAAATGCGGTTTGAAACTTTTATGGATAAGTTCAAATCGTTGATTCGGGAGGTCAACAGTAATACTGAGCAATTGAAAGCCGCCTCCGGGGGCTTGCTGGACCTGTCCGGAAAGATGGCCGGGGAATCCGGTGACATGTCTGAAAACGCCAATATGGTGGCCTCGGCCTCGGAGCAGATGAGCGCCAAGATGAACACTATTTCCAGTACCATGGAGCAGACCTCCCAGAACGTTACCCTGATCGCCTCTTCCATTGAGGAGATGACTACTACCGTCGATGAGATAACTTCTAATACCGAGGTCGCCCGCAGCACCACCGCTAACGCGGTTTCCCATGCCGGGGACGTTTCCAGGAAGCTGGACAGCCTTAACGAGGCGGCTGAAAATATCGGGTCAGTCACCGAAGTTATCGCGGAGATCTCGAAAAAAACCAATTTGCTGGCTTTGAACGCCACCATTGAGGCGGCCCGGGCCGGTGAAGCCGGCCGGGGTTTCGCGGTGGTGGCCAATGAAATCAAGGAACTGGCCCAGCAGACAGCCACGGCCACCCAACAGATCAATCAGCAGATTCAGGACAACAAGCAGGTCACTATGGCCGCCGTCGAAGAGATCGGCCGTATAGTGGATGTTATCAGCAATGTGGATGAGATCGTCTCCACTATTGCTTCTTCCATTGAAGAACAGTCCACCTCTACCAAAGAGATAGCCAGCAACGTTAACCAGATATCCCAGGGCGTTTCCGAGGTTAACAAGAGCGTGGCCGAATGTTCCACCGTGGCGGAGAATGTTACCCGGGATGTTACCATGGTCAGTACTTCCACTGATCACATCAAGGAGAGCAGCAACCTGTTACGCAAGAGCGCCGATGATCTGCTGCATATGGCGGAAGAGCTGGCGGGGTTGCTGAAAAGGTTCAAGGTATAGGATCAGCTTAACCCGGATATTTCATGAAATATCCGGGTTAAGGAGTTGCCATGATTTCGCTGCTCAGACGCCGGCGAAGCGTTCGCCGTTATTTGGATCAGGCCATTGACCCGGAAATTAAGGCTACTTTGCAAGAGGCCTTGCTGCGCTCACCCTCTTCCCGGAATATTCGACCCTGGGAATTTGTCTGGGTGGAGGATAAGGCCGTGCTGGAGAAGTTGTCCCGGTCCAAGCCCCACGGGGCCTCCTTTTTGAAAGAGGCCGCCCTGGGTATTGTCATCTGCGGCGACAGCGGCAAGTCGGATGTCTGGATCGAAGACTGTTCCATTGCCGCCGTTATCGCTCACCTGACGGCCTTTTCCCTGGGGCTGGGCAGCTAGCTGCTGGGTGCAGATCAGAAACCGGGACCATGACGGCCGGATTACCGCCGGGCAATATGTCCGGGGAGTTCTGGATTTGCCCGATTCTCTCGAGGTGGAAGCCGTTATCGCCCTCGGTTATCCAGCCGAAGAAAAAGAGGGCGTGCCCCTGTCCGATCTGCCTGACACCAAAATCCGCTCGCTTTAAAAAAGACGGCCAATTCGGACTTTTACGAAATCGTCATTCCTCCTGCAGTTCGGGCAGGTTTTGGTAATAATCCAGGCATTGGGGATTTTTCAGGGCGTCCCGGTTGGTGGCCTTACCCCCTTCGATAATCCGCTTGACCGCCAGCTCCACTTTTTTCATGTTCAGGGTATAGGGCACTTCCGGGGTCGGCAGTATTTTGGCCGGGACATGACGCGGCGAGGCGTTGTCGCGGATGGCGGTAACGATTTTCTTTTTCAGGTCTTTGTCCAGAAGGTGCCCCGGAGCTGTCTTGACAAACAGCACCACCCGGACGTCGTTGCGCCATTTCTGGCCGATGACCAGGCTGTCCTCGATCTCTTCCAAAGCTTCCACCTGGCGGTATATTTCAGCGGTGCCGATGCGCACGCCGCCGGGGTTGAGAGTGGCATCCGAGCGACCGTGAATGATCACCCCGCCGCGGTCGTTGATTTCGATGAAATCCCCGTGGGTCCAGACCCCGGGAAAGCGGTCAAAATAGGCCTGGTGGTACTCGCGGCCATCCGGGTCATTCCAGAAGTAGAGCGGCATGGAAGGGATGGCCGCCTCGCAGACCAGTTCGCCGGGCGTGTTTTTAACGACGCGCCCTTCTTCGTCATAGGCCTTGACCTTCACCCCCAGGCCGCGGCATTGGATCTCTCCGGCATAGACCGGCCCCATGGGATTGCCCAGGACAAAGCAGCTGTTGATGTCCGTGCCCCCGGATATGGAGGACAACTGCAGGTCGGACTTGATTTCCCGGTAAACAAAATCAAATCCCGCCGCGCTCAGCGGAGAACCGGTGGACAGGATCGTTTTCAGCTGATCCAGGTTAAACCCGGCGGCCGGGCGCAGTCCCGAGGAGCGCAGGGCGGACAGGTAGCCGGCGCTGGTGCCAAAAACGGTTATCCCCTCATCTTCGGCCGAGCGCCAGAGCACGCCGGGATCGGGGTGAAAAGGATTGCCGTCGTACAGCGTCAGGGTGGCGCCGGTGCCCAGGGCGCAGGTCAGCCAGTTCCACATCATCCAGCCGCAGGTGGTAAAATAGAAGATATTGTCATCCCGGTTCAGGTCGGTATGCAGCAGCAGTTCTTTTAGCTGCTGGAGGAGCACGCCCCCGGCGCCCTGTACCATGGATTTGGGCGGACCGGTCGTGCCCGAAGAATACATGATATAATGGGGATGATCAAAGGGCAGCTGGGCAAAGTCAATGTCGCCGGCGTGGCGGTGCTGGAAGTCGGAAAACAGGACGCTTTTGGGGATATCGCCGAGGTCGGGATCAGGGGTGGCATAAGGAACAATGACGACTCTTTCCAGGTCCGGCAGCCGGGCGGTGATTTCCCGGAGGCGGGGGCGGCTGTCAATGACTTTCCCCTTGAAGATGTAGCCGTCGGCCGCGAACAGAACCCGGGGGGATATCTGGCCGAAGCGGTCCAGCACCCCTTTGGCGCCGAAGTCCGGCGAACAGGAAGACCAGGTGGCTCCCAGGGAAGCGGCGGCCAGCATGGCCACGATGGTTTCCGGCAGGTTGGGCATGAAACCGGCCACCCGGTCGCCGGGCCGGAGGCCCGTTTCCGCCAGGGCGGCGGCGGTGCGGGAGACTTCCGCGTAAAGCTCGGCGTAGGTCAGGCGACGCCGGCGGCCGCCTTCGCAGGAGAAAACGATAGCGGTCCGGTCATCCCGGAAGCGCAGCAGGTTTTCGGCGAAATTCAGCCGCGCCCCGGTAAACCAGCGGGTGCCGGGCATTTTGAGCGGATCATCGACCACCCCGGTATAAGGACGGGAGTGAATGATATCGGCGAAATCCCACATCAGGGACCAGAACTCGGAAATATGGTCTACGGACCATTGGTATAATTCGGGGTAGGTGGCCAGCCGGGTGCCGTGAATTTCATTGACCAGCTTTAAAAACCGGAACATGTTGGAAGCTTCAATCCGTTCCGGGCTCGGTTGCCAGAGGCATTCCCTCATTGTTCCTCCCTTTTTTCTTCTGAAAATTGCCTTTTTACGAGGGCGTGTTATTCGTATAGCACCGCCAGGATCACGGCCCGGCCGTCGCGGGCCGTGATCAGGTGGGGCAGGCTGGAATGGTAGTAGACACTGTCCCCCGGGTTCAGTTCATGGGTTTCCTCGTTGATGGTCAATTTAACCCGGCCTTCCAGAACATAAATGAATTCTTCCCCCTCATGCACGGACGGTTTTTCTCCGGCGCTTTCCTCCAGGTGGACGATGAGGGGTTCCATGTGCCGGTCCTTGACGTCGCTGGCCAGGCTGAAATAGGAATAGATGGTTTGCCGGTCGCTGCTGGCCGATCGCTCAAAAGGGATCCGGGTATCCCGCCGCATGATGGCCGCCGGCTTATCACCTTCCCCGGACAACAGCTTGCCGAGAACCGTTTCCAGGGCCCGGGAGAGCTTCATGACGGCGCCCAGTTGAGGCTGGGCCTGACCGTTTTCAAAAGCGTCCAGTTGTTGACTGGAAAAACCGGTGGCCTTGGCCAGATCATCCAGGGAGACGCCTTTTTCTTCCCGCAGCCGCCTGATCCGGTCGCCCACGGTTTTATCCTCGCCGGAGGACCCGCCGGTTTTGATTTCGCCGGTCAGGTCTTCAAAATAGTCCACGTTGATGTGGGGAGGGTCTTTTTTCTGAATCATGAATACCTTCCTTGTCGGTTTCGCAAAACCCCCGGCAACCCTATCCGGCCCGCGCCGGGGTGAAGGCGGGAGGCTGATCCGACTTTTTACGAGTACATCTTACTTGACAGTTAACAGCCAATGTAGCGGGAAATAACCAGCCGCTGGATTTCGGAGGTGCCTTCGCCGATATCGAGCAGTTTCTGGTCCCGGTAAAACCGTTCCACCTGGTAGTCTTTCATGAGGCCGTAGCCGCCGTGAATCTGAACCGCCCGGTCGGCCACCCGGCCCATGGTTTCGGAACAATATAATTTTGCCATGGCGGCCTCTTTTTCAAAAGGCCGGTGGTTGTCTCTCAGCCAGCAGGCTTTATATAAAAGGTTGCGGGCGCATTCTATTTCCGTGGCGCAGTCGGCCAGCTTGAAGGCCACGGCCTGAAATTTGCTGATGGCCTGGCCGAATTGCCGGCGCTCCCGGGCGTACCGCAGGGCCAGGTCGTAAGCGCCCTGGGCGCCGCCCAGCCCCATGGCCCCGATGGAAAGGCGGCCGCCGTCGAGGGTGGCCAGCATCTGGTGAAAGCCGTCGCCCTTGCTGCCCAGCAGGTTTTCCGCCGGTACCCGCACCTCGTTGAAATAGAGTTCGGCCGTGTTGGAGGCCCGCCACATCATTTTGCCGTGCATGGGCACGGCCTGGAAACCGGGCGTGCCGTGTTCCACGATAAAGCAACTGTATTCCGGCTTGCCGCTGTCCCGTTGGCCGGTGACGGCCTGCACCGTCACCCCCAGAGAAAGGTCGCAGGCGGCGTTGGTGATGAAAATCTTGGAGCCGTTGATGACCCAGTCCCGGCCGTCCTGAACGGCCGTGGTTTTGCTGCCGCCGGCGTCCGAACCGGCGGAAGGTTCCGTCAGTCCGAAGCCCCACAGGCCTTCCCCCCGGCACAATTTAGGCAGGAATTTTTTCTTTTGCTCTTCGCTGCCGAAATAGTAAAGAGGGCCGATGCCCAGGGAGTTGCCGGCGGCGATGGTGGCGGCCTGGGAGCCGTCCACCCGGGCCAGCTCCTCCACGGCGATGATATAGGAGAGATAGTCCATGCCCTGGCCGTCGTATGCTTCGGGGACAAACATGCCCAGCAGGCCCAGCTCGCCCATCTTAAGGGTCAGTTCGGAAGAGAAGGTTTCCCGGTCGTCCAGTTCGGCCGCCGCCGGCTCAATTTCGTTGCGGGCGAATTGACGCACCTCTTTGCGGATCATGTCCTGTTCTCTGGAAAGCTCAAAATCCATAATTTCCCCGTTGCTGTTGCGATTTTACAACTGGTTCCACCCCCGGCCGTGACGCGGAAGGTCTTGCCGGCCGGCCTTTTCCCCGGTCTGACCGGAGCGCGGAAGATCGAAAGGCGCTTCGGTTACCGGAAGCCGGCGTAGGCCTCTTCCGGCAGGGTTTCGCCCAGCGCCAGACGGCAAAGATCGGAGACCATGTAATTGTCCAGGCCGTGTTGCCGGGCGTTCCGGTAAAGAGCGTCCAGGCACATGGGGCAGAGGTAGGCCATGGCTCCGGCGCCGTGGGCGGCCGCGTCGGCCAGGTTAGTATCCTTGAATTCCGGGTACCTGGCGCCCCGGCTCTGAATGCCGCCCATATCCTGGCCGCAGCAGAGAGCCTGGTCCCGGTCATATCGGCGATCCACGCGCTCAACCCCGATAAGTTCGAAAATTTCATCCAGACAGGGTTCCTTCCACGGCGTCAGCCGGGAAGCGCAGGGACGTTGATAGGCGACTTTCATGTTCAGGGGGCGAATTTCAGACTGCCGTTGTTTTAAAGTGTCGCGCAGGTACTCATACAGATGAACCGGTTTAAAAGAAAGTTCCAGCCCGTAGCGGGGCGCGGCGTCGGTCATGACGGCGTAGCAGTCGTCATGGGCGAAGATAATTGTTTCGGCCTCCAGCTCGGCATACTTTGCCAGCAGTTCCGGAAGTTTTTTCCGTAGCAGTGATTCGTTGCCCAGGTGGGGATAGATCAGGTGACAGAAAAAATGGGTGCCTTTCAACTGGGGCAGGTGGTCGAAGAGGCTGCCGGAAAAAGCCCAGGGAATGCTGGCGTAAATGGTGCACAGGGAGAGGGCCACCGGTCCGGTCGGTTTGGGGGCGAAAGATGTCCTGGGGGTGAACATCTGTTCGGCCAGGGGCAGCAGGTCGGGATTGACATAGTCACCCAGTTGTTCCAGTCGTTCCAGGATAAGATCAAAGGGCCGGGCGTCATGGGGGCAGTATTCGTTGCAGGCAAAACAGGTGAGGCATTGCCGCAGCCAGTCTTCGGTCTCCTGGTCGATCTGACCCTTGATCAGTTTTTGTATGGCCGGGGCTTCGGTGCCTTCAGGATAATCAATGTACTGACAACGTCGGCGGCATTCGCCGCACAGTTCGCATTTATCCTGATCAAACATGGGTCCTTCCCCCTGAGAGATAGCCGGTAAAATAGCCGGGTTAGCAGACGGTGGTAACCGGCCCCCGCAAGGGGCCGGGCGCGAAGAAAAATCACTTCCACCGAGACCGCTGAATTTTTATTTTAACAATAGGATATCATAAGCAGACCGTGATTGAAAGATAATTGATATTGCTGGTCAGCTGTGGTAACAGGAGATAAGGCAACAACCCGCGGCGAACCGCGGTCAAAGACTTGTCGTGGTTATTTTCAGTAAAAGGGAGACATGTTTGATGCAGGATAATAATTGGCGGCAACCGTCCCGGCAGCCGGGGCCAGCTCCGTCGGTCAGCCGGTTTTACGGAAAACTTCTGAATCATCCCTGGAAAACTCTGCTCTGCCTGCTGCTGATAGTGGTCATGTCGGGTTTTTTTGCCCGCTATTTTCAGATTGATGCCTCTTCCGACACCCTGGTTAATGAGAGTGACGATTCCCTGCGATTCTCCCGGGAGATTAACTCCCGTTATCATATTCAGGATTTTCTGGTTATCGCCTATACCCCGCGGCAGGACCTGCTCTCGGATGAGACCCTGGATGAGATAGCCGCCTTGAAAAAGAAATTGCAGGCCCTGGACCCGGTCGAGTCGGTTACCACCCTGCTGGATGTCCCCCTGCTGGAAAGCCCGCCGGTCCCCGTTAAGGAACTGGCCGGCAGCCTGCCTACTCTTGAGTCTCCCGGAGTTGACCGCGACCTGGCCCGCGAGGAACTTCGCGACAGCCCCATCTACAGCGAGCTGCTGGTCAGTCAGGACCTGACCACCACGGCTTTCCAGATAAATATAGAAATAGACAAACATTACCGGCAGATCGTGGCCGAGCGCGACCGCCTGGCTGAAAAGTCCGGGCAAAACGGACTTACCTCGGCTGAAGCCGCCAAGCTTGACAGCCTGGAGCGGGAAATTCTGGTGGAACGACAGGCCTTCAAGCAGCGGAACCGGCAATTGATTTCCGATATCCGCGAAATCATGCAGGAGCATGAAGATCAGGCCGATCTGTTTCTGGGCGGCCTTACCATGATCGCCAATGATTTGATCCGGTTTATCAAAAATGATCTGAAGGTTTTCGGCCTGGGGGTTTTTTGTCTTCTGGTGGTGATGCTGGGTCTGATTTTCAGGCGTTTCCGGTGGATTGCCATACCCCTGACCTGCTGTGGTCTGGCCGCCCTGGTCATGATCGGTCTGCTGGGATTGTTCGGCTGGAAGGTGACCGTTATCTCGTCCAATTTTATTTCTTTGCAGTTAATCATCACCATGGCCATCTCTATCCACCTGGTAGTGCGCTATCGGGAACTGCTGGCCAATAATCCGGATCGCGATCACCGGGAGCTGGTCATCCAAACCATGCAACTGAAGCTGGTGCCCTGCCTCTACGCCGGTCTGACCACCATGGCCGGGTTTGGCTCCTTATTGTTGAGCGGTCTCAAACCGGTCATTACTTTTGGCTGGATGATGGTAGCCGGTATTGTTGTTTCCCTGCTGCTGACCTTTTTGGTGTTCCCGGTCCTGCTGGCCCTGCTGCCCAAGACGGAACCGCCTTCAACCGGGGGCGGCGGCCGCTGGACCACTCAGACGCTGGCCCGACTGACGGAGTCCCACGGCGGCCTGATTGTTGTTTTAAGCGCGGTGGTGCTGATCGTCAGCGTGGTCGGAATTACCCGCCTGACGGTTGAGAATGCTTTTGTTAATTATTTCAAGGAGTCCACGGAAATATACCAGGGATTGTCGGTTATTGACCGCAAGCTGGGCGGGACCACTCCTTTTGATGTTTTGATTGATTTTTCCGGCTCGTCTGAGCCGGCGGCTTCTTCTTCGCAGGAATCCGGACAGGATGATGAGTTTGATAGGTTTGCCGAGCTTGAAGAAGAAGATGAGAGCGAGGAGCAATACTGGTTCACCCCGCATAAGATGGAAAAGATCCTGGCCGTCCACGACTACCTGGACGGGTTGCCGGCCACCGGCAAAGTGCTGTCTTTGGGAACGATGCTGAAGACGGCCCGGCGCCTTAACAACGGCCGGCCGCTGGACAGTTTTGAGCTGCCCCTGATCTATAATGAACTGCCGGAAAAATACCGGCAGCTGCTGGTGGAACCATATGTTTCAGTGGAACATAACCAGGTCCGGTTGTCGGTGCGGGTGGTTGATACCACTGAATCGCTGCGGCGGGATCAGTTGATTAAGCAGATTTACCATGATCTGACCACCCGGCTGGGGTACGACCGTGACAACGTCCGGCTGACCGGTATGCTGATTTTATACAACAACGTGCTGCAGCAGTTGTTCGATTCCCAGATAAAAACCCTGGGCGTTGTCCTGGCGGTCCTGATGGTCATGTTTCTGGTGTTGTTCCGGTCGGTTAAGGTAGCCGTCATTGCCGTGTTTCCCAACCTGCTTTCCATCGCGGTGGTGCTGGGGATGATCGGTTGGCTCGGAATTCCGCTGGACATGATGACCATTACCATCGCGGCCATCAGCGTGGGCATCGCCGTGGATGACACCATTCATTATATTCACCGGTTTAAAAAGGAATTTATGGCCGATCGCAGCTACTTGCGGGCCATGCGTCGTTCTCACGACAGCATTGGTTACGCCATGTATTATACCTCGGTGACTATTATCATGGGATTTTCCATTCTGGCGTTGTCTAACTTTATTCCCACCATTGTTTTTGGTTTGCTGACCGGTCTGGCCATGCTGATCGCCTTGCTGGCCTCTTTGACTCTGCTGCCGCAATTGATGGTGATGATCAAACCGTTCGGGGCGGAAGACGCGGCCGGTTCCGGTTGATCGGAATATTACGGCCGGAGATTGGCGCGTGATGAGATAGTTCCGGGGGTAAGGGGGGGATCAGTCGGCGGATTCCTGCTGTTCCTGTTGGGTTTTGAAGGTTTCTTCATCCATGCGGGAAAGCCCTTCCATTAACAGCCACATGAACTGGCCGATTTCCCGGCTGCCTTCTTCTTCCGGTGACAGGCCGGGCACGAATTTAAAACGTCCGGCTTTTTCTTTAAGAACGGCCCAGAAGGCTTCCCGGCCCTGTAGATCGCCGAATTTGGCCCGGACGGGTTCGCCTTCCTTGAAAGTGATGGTGGCTGTTTCATGGGGCAATTGAAAGGTCACTACTCCGGTTTTACGGTTCATGTTAAAGGTCTGCAGCAGTTCCGAAGGCGGCATTTCCACGAGATTTCCGGTCATGCCTGATTCCAGTTCGTCTGAGCGGGCAATATTGGTTTTAGCCAGGCGCTTGGACAAAAGAGAGGCAAAATACATTTGCAACGAGGGAAATTTGCGAAGCAGCCTTCGAAAATTCCGGCTGTTCATATAGATAACCTTGGTCTGTTCCACCGCCTTGATGGTAGCCCCGGCCGCCTCGCCGCTGATCAGGCTCATTTCGCCCAGGATTTCTCCCCGGCCCAGGAAGGCGATGTTGACTTCATGGTTGCCGACAACTTCCACCATGCCGGACAGGATGACATAGAGGTTTTTTCCGGCTTCTCCCTTTTTAATGATGGTGTCTCCGGCGGCGTACATTCTGTGACGAATAAAGGGAACCAGGTACTTCAGCTCATGCCTTTTCAGGTTTTTAAAGAAGGAGAAATTGCTCAGCAGCCGGGCGATATTATCCTTGGCGTTTTCATTGGGGTCATCATTTTCAAAGACATATTCCGAGTTTTTTTCACAATACAGCTTGATCCGGCCGGCGCAGCCGCCGCATGAAAAAGTCCCGGATATCTCATTGCCTGGAAAGGCGTCCTCATGATCCCGAAGATGTTTTTTGATATCGTCGGCCAGAATGGTGCAAAAGGGCTTGCCGGATGGCAGATGCAAGGCGTTGGAGGAAAATTTGAACTGGTCATCCTTTTCATAAAAGGGGCAATTATTTTCTTCAACAACCAGAAAAAATGCTTCCACCGTACTCATGGTTAACCTCTTTCTTCAAAATATTAAGTGGTGACGGGTTTGAAAAATCCAGCAGCTCCGGATTATTATATTCGGGTTGGACCGGATGCGGGGCTACATATCCGGATCATCCTGGCTGGACGCCGTCACTGTCGTGGTAATGCCTCCCCGGGCGGAAAAGGTTCCGGTAACTTCCATCCCTGCCGGAGCGATGGTTTTTATCAGGTCATCCAGGATTTTGTTTACCACATGTTCATAAAAAACACCCACATTCCTGTATTGCAACAGATAATATTTCAGAGATTTTAATTCCACAATATGTTTGTCCGGCCGGTAGCGAATAATTATTTTTCCGAAGTCCGGCAATCCGGTCATGGGACAGACGGAAGTGAACTCGGGCTGGCTGATCTCAACTTCGATTCCGCGCCGGCCCTGGTATTGATAGGGCAGGGCTGATAACATCGCCGATTCAACCGTGTCAAGATCACGGACGGTATAGGGAAGTCGCGGTGGTGTGTCGGTCATGGCTTATTTTCCTGGTCTTCCGCTTGACGCCTTTTAAGATGAAAACAGATGTCAGCCCGGATATTTCATGAAATGTCCGGGCTGGAGTTTAAGCCGGGCAAACCCGGTCAGTCCTGAAACAGGGGTTCTGTTATAGATTCTCACCCCTTGATTCAGGTTATATAATATAATGACGGATATTACAAAATAAAATAGGTGGGCCGCTTTCGGGTTGAAAAAATCATTCCGGATCAGCTATAATTAATAAAAGTGTGTGATGGATTTGTAAAAGCCCTTATCCCGGCTATCGGTTTTCATGTCTGCTTTATCTCCCGGGTTTAAGCTGATCAGTATTTTTATCCGTTCGTCCCAGCAGGGTTTTTTACCAAGCTTCTTCGATTATAAGACAGGTAGTCAAGATGGCAGTCAGGGAGTTATTTGATGAAGAAAAAGAAAAGCCGGACCCGGGACAGCCTTAACATCCTCTGCCCCTGCGGCAGCGGATTGAAATTCAAGGTCTGTTGCATGGCCAGAAACGACGGCGGGGCCTACCTGGAACAATTATATCTGGAAAAATATAATATCCGGGTGAAGCACGAGGCGGATATCGAGGGCATCAGAAAAACCGCCCGGCTGGCCCTGGCAACCCTTGACCTGGTTGAGGCTGCCCTTCGGCCCGGCATGACGACAAATGAAATCAATACCATGGTGCATGACTATACCATAAAAAACGGGGCTGTCCCGGCCCCGTTGAATTACCGGGGCTTTCCGAAAAGCGTCTGTGTTTCCATTAACGAAGTCATTTGTCACGGTATCCCATCAGAACGGATAATCGAAGAGGGAGATATCGTTAATGTCGACGTGACGCCTGTTCTGGATGGATATTATGCCGACGTAAACAAGACCTTTTTTGTGGGATCGCCGGGCAAGGACGCGCGAAAGATCGTCAATGTCACCCGGGGAGCTTTAAAGCGCGGTCTGGCCACGGTTCGCCCGGGTAGCACCATCGGCGACATCGGTCATGCCATTCAGAATCACGTGGAACAACGCGGATGTTCCGTGGTCAGGGAGTTCGTCGGTCACGGGGTCGGTTTTGATTTCCATGAACCGCCGCAGGTTCCTCATTATGGCCGTAAAGGTCAGGGGGTCGTTCTGATTCCCGGCATGGTTTTTACCATTGAGCCCATGGTTAACCTGGGCAAAAAAGAAGTGGAAATCCTGGATGATAACTGGACCGCCATAACCCGGGACAGGTCCTTGTCCGCCCAGTTTGAGCAAACCCTGCTGGTTACCCCGGACGGTTGTGAAAGCCTGACCCCGTTCAGCCTGTAGCCGAAAACCTGCCCGGACCCGATCCGGACCAACCATTGTCAGAATCGGTGCGGCGGCCTGTTAATTCCAGCCGGCCGCTTATCCCATGTAATTATCCTTGAAAGCAGGCTTGCTTTTATTGGTCTTCAAGACGCCGCGGGCGTTGCACTTGGGGCAGCGTACTTCCGAAGGCATGTCTTCCATATCGATTTCAATGGGGGCGTTACACTTGGAACAATTGATGGTTGTTGTCCGGCCTTTTTTCGCTCCTGTTTTGCCGGCCGCGGGCGGGCTGCTGTCCTGGCTCTGTTCCATGAACTCCACTTCCGGTTTGTCAGCATCAGCATCATCGATAAAGGCCAGGATGGCCTTGCGAACGCACTCGTTGTCATTGCCGCCGCCAAGCACCGTCAGTTGCTCGTATTGATCCTTGGTCAGAATGATTTTGGTCTCCAGCAAATGTGAAGATTCAATGGCGGTATTCAGCTCTTCCAGTTTTTCAGCCAGCTTGGAAAATTTCATGTTGCCGGCCTTGATTCTGTCCTGGATTTCATCCGCCAGCTCCTGGCCGCTGTACCAGGTGCCCTCATGAAGAATTTTCTCATTTTCCAGGTCTATGTAATCCCTTTGCTCCATGGTCCCCTCCTTCCAGATGTCATTTCCCGATAATGATAAGTTATCCGCATTATGACAAAAATTTTTCCTTAATATAACCAAAACCGGTTCGGGTGTCAAAGAAAAGATGTGCCGGAAAAAAAGAGTCGGAAAAATCAGACGAAATTATAGCCCGGATATTTCACGCGTCGATTTGAACCCGGGCCCCTGGCTCCATCTGCAAGGCGCGGGGCGCGAAGCTGTAGTAAATCTACAGATCGTGCCATCCGGGTCAAAGGGATGGACACCAGTTAAAAGGTACGGTTGTAAAAGCAGGCCGGCAAGCAGGTTGGGCTTGCCTGGTTGTTGCCTTGTCTGGTATATAGTTGGCTCAGAAAATGAGGGCCCGGTAAAAGCTTTTTGCCGGGGGCAGACGAATATTTTGAGGCCGTCCGGAATGACCGCCAGGAGAGCAGCCGGGCTGTTTCTTCAACCTTCAGGAAAGAATAAACAGAATCGGCGGCCGGGACCGGGAAAGCGGAGCAATGACTTATCGTATAGCCATAAACGGCTATGGCCGGATCGGACGCTGCGTCCTCCGGGCGCTGCTTGAGTCCGACCAGCATCAGGAGTTGACCATTGTCGGGCTGAATGAATTGTCCCATGTTGAATCCATCGCTCACCTGACCAGGTTTGATTCCACCCATGGCCGCTTCCGGGGCCGGGTCTCCCATAATAATCAGACCCTTTTTCTTGACGATCAACCCGTGGCCGTTTTCAGCGAACCGGAACCCGACCGTCTGCCCTGGGGAGAACTTGGAGTAGATTTGGTCATGGAGTGTTCAGGCGGAGCCGAACACCGGCGCTTGGCAGAAGGTCATTTGCGAAGCGGCGCCAGAAAAGTGCTTTTTTCCTGCCCGGCCGGAAAGGAGGCCGAGGCCACGGTAGTTTATGGCATTAACCACGATATTCTTAAATCGTCCCACCGGATTGTTTCCAATGCTTCCTGTACCTCCAACTGTATCACCCCGGTCATTGCCGTACTTGACCGGCATCTGGTTATTCAACACGGTATGATAACCACCATTCATTCCATTATGAACGACCAGCCGGTTATTGACGCCTACCACAATCGCGATTTGCGCAAGTCCCGAAGCTCGAGCCAGTCGGTTATCCCGGTGGACACGGCCCTGCCCAGCGGGATTGACCGGTTATTGCCGCATCTGGCCGGATGTTTTCAGGCCGTTGCCCTGCGGGTTCCCATCACCAACGTTTCCGCCATGCAGCTGACCGTTCAGGTAAAGCGCCGGACAGACCGGGACCGGGTCAACGAAATTTTGAAAGAGGCTGCCGCCGAAGAATTATCCGGCGTGCTGGGATATACCGAATTGCCCCTGGTGTCGTGTGATTTCAACCACGACTCCCGGTCAGCCGTGATAGATGGCTCCCAGTCGCGGGTGAGCGGGTCCACCGGCGTCAGTGTTCTGGCCTGGTTTGACAATGAATGGGGTTATGCCAATCGCATGCTGGACACGGCCCGGGCCATGCTGACCGCGGGATGATACCGGCGAGGGTTAAAAATATTGACGCCCCGGTCGAATCCAGGTAAACTATTTTAAAAATTGCAATTGGTTATAAGAGTAAGAGCTGTTCCGGAACCATTGATCAGAAACGATTTCCATAACCTCACATCCAGGGAGTCAGCGCCGTGGTGGAACTTTCGCTCGTAATTCCCGTATACAATGAAGAAGCAATGATTGAACCGCTTTTAGGGCGGATATTCAGCATTGTTCCCTCTATTACCAATGATTTTGAGGTTATTTGCGTTGATGACGGCAGTCGGGATCAGAGCCTGTCGCGGCTGATAGAATACCATAACCGGGATAACCGTCTGAAAATTATTTCCCTGTCCAGGAACTTCGGCCACCAGGCCGCTTACACGGCCGGTCTGGAACACGCCGGCGGCAGGTACGTGGTCATGATGGACGGTGATTTACAGGATCCCCCGGAGCTTATTCCGGAAATGGTCAACAAGGCGGCTGAGGGGAATTTTGATATTGTTCACGCCCGCCGGATTTCCAGAAAAGAAGGTTTTTTTAAAAAATTGCCGGCGATGGTCTTTCATGCCGCTTTTAAAAGATTGTCCAGCCTGGAGGAAGTTAAAAATATCGGTAATTTTTCCCTGATGAATCAGACGGCCTTACAAGCCCTGTTGTACTTTAAGGAAAAAAACCGATACCTGCCGGGGCTGCGTTTTTATATCGGATTTAGACAGGGTTTTGTGGAGTATGAGCGGGAGACGCGATTTTCCGGGACGGCCAAGATGGGGCTGACCAAGCTCTATAAACTGGCCCTGGACGCTATCTTTTCTTTTTCGGAAATTCCCATCCGCGTCTGTTTTTTTATCGGGATGACGGGGATGCTGATCTGTTTTATGGCCTTTGTTTACGTTCTTATCAGCAAAATAACCGGGGTGGCTCCTTTCGGCTGGTCCTCAACCACTTTGAGCATCTATTTCATGGGCTTTGTGCAGCTGATTTTCCTGGGAATTCTGGGCGAATATCTGTTCAGGACTTACCATGAATCTCAAAACCGACCGGTCTATCTTATCCGGGAAATTATTGATTAGACCCGGGTGTTATAATTTTTTGAAATTTTGATTATTCAACGTCCTGATGGTGCAGGGTGATTCGCAGGATTTCGTTCGGCCGCCAGAGACGCAGGCGCGGTCCCCATGTCCCGGTGCCGGTGGATACGATGATTTTCGTTGCCCCGGCTTCATAGAGACCTTTTAAAAAAGGGTAGCGCAGTTTGACCAGATAGCCGAAAGGCCAGATTTGTCCGCCGTGAGTGTGGCCGCACAGCATCAGATCAACGCCGGAGCGTCGTACGGTCGAAATGCCGTCGGGGGTATGGGACAGCAGCACGGTGACGGCTCCGGCTGGTCGGCCCCGCAGAGTTTGCCGGAGAAGTCGTTTTTTTTCCTCAGGCTGGCGGTTGACGGTCAGGTCGTCTACGCCGGCTAAAATCAGTCCGGGGCGGGGTTCCACCCAGGAATTACGCAGCCATCGCAAACCGGTGGCCTGGTTCAGTGCCCGGTTTTTATGAAGACCTCCGTAAAATTCGTGGTTGCCGAGAACGGCCCAGACTCCCAGCGGCGCTGTCAGCCGGTTCAGGATGGCCCTGATTTTCCGGCCGGACGGGCCGCGATCCTCGCCATGACCTTCCAGAATGTCGCCCAGTAACACCACCAGATCCGGCTCCAGGGAGTGAACCCGGTCAACAATTTCATTCAACCATTGTCCCTGGCGGTGGGAATTAATATGCAGGTCGGACAGGGCTACCAGGACGGTACCTTCCATCGCGGCGGGCAGGTCGTCAATCGCGACCGGATAATGTACGACTACCGGTGGCCGGGTCCCCTGCCAGAAGGCGGCGGCGGACAGGATCAGGCCGGTCAGAAGGGCGAGTCCTCTCAGCCGGCCGGCCAGGCCGGGCAGTAGATATCCGAAGCCGGTCAAAAGATCAACCGCCAGCAGGCAGACCAGCATCAAAAACAGGATACCCATCCAGTTCATGGCGACCGCGTCAAGAAAACGGGCCAGGGTGCCGGTGCTGCCGTGTCCATAGACCAGGCCCGTCAGAAAGATCGTCCAGGCTGTCGCGCCTAGTAAGATAATGATGGATTTAGGCAGGTATTGGCTGATAACCGGTACAGACCCGGCTCTCCAGAAGACGTAAATATGCATCAGGGTGACGAGACTGATGAGAATAATTCCAAACAGGTGCATGGTTTTTTTCATCCTGAACACTTATCCGGCGCCACGTCCCCCGGCGCCATTTCCCCTGACGGGCCATAGATAAAATTCAGCTAAAGGTTTATGGCCCACGCCCACGGCGCCGTCCTGAGAATAAAGCACCCAGGCGTAGCTCCGGTCATAGTAACTGGTGGTGACCGACCAGTAAAATTCCCGCACGTTCAGAAAAGGATGGCCAGGGGGCAGGGCCGGAGAATGCTGACTCATGTCGGTCAGGCTTTCCAGTTCCCCTACTTCCGGCAGCCTCCAGTCATCAAAGCCATTGATTCTGTCACGGTTCATCGCCGCCACAAGATTACGGGCCGACTGCCAGTCCAGGAGGCCCTGGTGACAGTCAGCCTGTTTCAGCCAGGTCAGTCCGGTCAGGTTGTCATGGACAATTCCGGACCGAGCGCTGAAGCGGTCATGGTCCCGAAGGGGGATCCCGGCCTGAAATTCACCGTCCTGGCCGGTGCCGGCACAATTTATGATCCGGCCCCTTTCATCATAGCATTGCTTCTGCCCGGTTTGAAACACGGCTTCGCCGTCGGCTCCGGCCAGGCGAACCGGCCAGACCATGTAAGAACCGTGCTTCATACCCTTGAAAACCCGCGCCCCGCCGAAGTGAATGTACCAGGCCTGGTCCGGCAACCGGGCGCAACTGGTGGCCGTCCAGTAGTAACCGGTAAAAACGTTAATAAAAGGATGCTCCGGCGGCAAACTGGGATTTTTGGCCCGGTGGCTCACCAGGCTGAACAATTCCCGTCGATGGGGGAGTTTCCAGTCATTATATCCTGAAAAGCCGGAGCGGTTAAGTTCCCTGATAAACTCCAGGGCTTCGTTCCAACTCAGGGGAAATTCGGACAGGGCGGCGTTTTTTGCCCAGGCCAGACCGGTGCGCCTGTCCAGCACGCTTTGTCCCTCTTTATTGAAACGAGTCATGACGCGTCCGCGTAATAATTATCGGGATTTCCAATTTAACCGCCTCTACGGCGGCAGATGATGTCCCGCCTGGGGGACTATAGCGGGCCATCATCTGCCTTGTATCGCGGCCAAATCAACTCATTAAATATCCGGGTTAGGTTGTTTTATGCTGAATTTCCGGCGGCCTTTCCCGTAAAATTTTTTCGGCCAGGTCCAGGGCTTCCTCCCTGGTGACCAGCCGGCCCTGGTCCTGCCGGTCCCGGAGGGCGTCCAGAATCCGGCCCATTTCCGGGCCCGGTTTCATGCCCATGGCTGCCAGGTCGTGGCCGGAGACCAGGCTTTTGGCGGCCAGGGTTTTTTTGAGGCTGTGCAGGTAATTGGCGGCGGTGCGGATCGCCCAGCGACGCAGACGGTCGCCATCGGCCGGGTTTGTTTTCCGGCCGGCCTTGGCGGCCGTGTCGGCCGCGGCCAGTATGATCACGGCCAGGCCGTCGGTGTCAACCGCGCGAAACCATTTTATCGTCGTTTTTTCAAGGGCTTCCGGCCGGGATAGGGCCAGGGGGCGCATGTGATGCCCGACCAGCCTGGTCAGAAAATTTTTATCGGCCGCGGACAGGCGCAGGCGGTCCGCCACCACGGCGATCATGTCCCGGCCGGCGCGGGCGTGGCCGTGAAAAATGGTTTTGTTCTTATCCGGCAAAAATTGACGTTTAACCGGTTTGGCAATATCGTGAAGCAGGGCGGCCAGTTTCAGCAGGGGCAGGCCATGACCGGGAGGCAGGGTGGCCATGACCGCCGGGGCGGTCTGGCCGAAGAGATCCTCCGGCCGGTTCAGGAGAGCTTCACAGTGACGCAGGGTTTCCAGGCAATGGTCCCACACATCCAGGTGGTGCCAGTCATTCTGCCGGCAGCCTTTCATGGGAATTATTTCCGGAATAATGACCTCCAGGGCGCCGATCTCGTCCAGCAGGCGGATATGCCGGGCGCCGGCCCGGTGGGCCAGAATGGTTAACAATTCCCCCTGAATCCGCTCGCAAGCGGTGCGCGACAGGTTCGGGGCGTTTTTTCTCATCGACCGCAATGTTTCCGGCTCGATGGTGAACTCAAGTTCGGCCGCCAGGCGGACGCCCCGGAGAACGCGGAGGGGGTCGTGGCGCAGGGCTTTGGAGGAAACAGACCTGATCAAGCGGGACCGGAGGTCATGACGTCCTTTGAACGGGTCGATGAGGGGGCCGGGACGGCCGCCGGCGTATATCGGCCGGGCCATGGCGTTGATGGAAAAATCCCGCTGCCGCAGATCGGCTTCCAGGGTAGTGCCGTTTATTTCAAGAATATCGATAAAATCATCAGGCCGCTCCCGATTGATTACCCGGAAACAGGGAGTGTGTCTTTTTCTGGAAAGATCGACCAGGGCTGCCGGCGTGGTCTGGCCGGCGGCAGCCCGGCCGGCCAGGGCGGCCGCCCCGGCGCAGACGATATCCACGTCACGCGGGGGACGATTCAGCAGGTTATCCCGCACCGCCCCGCCAACGACGAAGCAGTCGGGCAGGTCTTTACCCAGCGGGGACAACCAGCGGTTGAGGATCGGTTCCAGGTGACCTGGTATCATGGTGATTATTTACCCGTTGCGGTAGCGCCTTTGGATTTGAATTTTTCGGGCCGGTCGGCGATGAGGCAGTAAGTAGGGGTTTTCCAGCGCCGGTGCATCCAGAACCACTGCTCGGGATACTGCCGGATGGTTTTTTCCAGGATAAGGTTGTACTGCCGGGTGTTTTCCTCCACGTCCCGGGTTTTATCCCCGGTCTTGATCAGGGGCAGGGCCGGAAAAAATTTCAGAAGAAAGTGGTCTTTTTCCCGGACCAGAAAAATCGGCACAACTGGAGCTCCGGTTTTTAAGGCCATCAGCGCCAGGCCCTTGTTGGTACAGGTCACCTGGCCGAAGAAATCGACAAACACGCCTTCAAAACGATTGGAGCTCTGGTCCGGCAGCACCACCACCGTCCCTTTATCATGGAGTAAGCGCAGGAGGGGCCGCATGGCCCGGGCCGATGAAATCATGACGGCGCCCATCCGGGTGCGCTGGTTAATAAAGAAACGGTCCAGGACCGGGGAATCCATGGGGCGATAAACAAAGCCGGGCCGGTCGACCAGGTTGCCGGCGGCAACCGGCAGCAGTTCCCAGTTACCCATGTGGCCGGTCAGGGCCAGGACCCCCCGGTTTCGGGCCAGGGCCCGGCGGTAGTGTTCCGCGCCTTCGACCCGGCAGTGTCGCGAAAAATGCTCGGGCGTGATCCGGCTGAGCCAGCCGATTTCGAAGACTACCAGGCTGAAATGGACGAAAGTCTGCCGGGCCAGGCGGGTGATCCGGGCGGGATCTTTTTCCCGGCCAAAAACCCGGTTAAGATTGTCCCGGACAATCTGACGGTGTTTCCGGTCAAGGGCGTAGGCCGTAAGTCCCAGCCACCTGGCCAGAATCTTCCTCGGTCCGGGCGGGACGGCTCCCAGCAGCTTGAAGAGGTCCCGGACCATTCTATATTTTACCGCCTCAAAATTCATGGTATCGTCAAGATGACACAAAATATTTATGAATAAGCTGAACTGATGTTATAAGATAGCTTATGCGTCAAAAAGTGTCCATCCGGAAATAAGAAAAGTTTTTCGCGACGGGGGATAGTCAAGCATCGTGGAAAGGGAAAAAGCAAAAGACGCCGGCCTGGCCCTGGTTCTGATCCTGCTGCTGGCTGCCTGGACCCTGGCCGGTCTTCACCACCCGCTGCTGGCTCTGGCCGCGGCGGGCGTGCTGATCTGCCTGTTGGCTCCCCGGGCTTTCACCCCCTTCGCGGTTTGCTGGTACGGATTGTCCCGAATTCTGGGAGCGGTCATGTCCCGGATTGTGTTGACCCTGATTTATCTGCTGCTGGTGGTGCCGGTGGGGCTGGTCCGGCGGTTGACCGGGGCCGATCCCCTGCTGCTCAAACGCTGGAAAAAAGATGATGGCTCGGTCTTTGTTGAACGCGATCACACTTTTACAAGGTCGGATCTGGAGGATCCTTATTGATTCTGTCCCTGGTCTCGGAGTAAGTGATTTTTCTTCGCAACCTGGTCCCCAAAAGGTGCCAATGGCGCTCACAAAAATCACTTCCACCGAGTTCATTTTTGCAGGCCAAACATGATCTGATTTTTCAACAAACTTTCAGGCTTGATAATAACAACAGCCGGGGTGACCCAAAGGCCGTTTTTTTATTATTTTGGACAACAATGGCTTTTTACTAAAAAACCGGCTTGCAACGAGTGCGTCAATCATGCATTTTTTTAAAGATCTGTGGGGCTTTTTAAACAAGCGCAAAAAGTACTGGCTGCTGCCGATCATCCTGGTCCTGTTGTTCTTCGGGATGCTGATCGTCATGACCAGCGGCACCGCTGTCTCGCCTTTTGTGTATACCCTTTTCTAAGATTCGCGGGGGAGGCTGGATGAAAGACCTGGTCCTCGGAATATCGGCGTATTATCACGACAGCGCCGCGGTGCTGCTGGCAGGAGGTGATATCCTGGCGGCGGCCCAGGAGGAAAGGTTTACGCGCCGGAAGCATGACGCTTCTTTTCCGGCAGGGGCGGTCCGTTATGTCCTGGCCGAGGCCGGTGCCCGGGTTGAAGATCTGGCGGCGGTCTGTTTTTATGATAAGCCTTTCCTGAAATTGGAACGACTGCTGGAGACTTATCACGCCCTGGCTCCCCGGGGACTGACTGGTTTTCTGGACAGCGTGCCGGTCTGGATCAAGGAAAAAATGTTCATGCGGAAAATGCTCTGGGAAGACTTGGAGCAGGCCGCCGGGCCGATCGCCGTCCGCCGCCGTCCGCCGCTGTTGTTCTCCGAGCACCACCTGTCCCACGCCGCCAGCGCCTTTTACCCCTCACCTTTTTGCGAAGCCGCCGTGCTGACCATTGACGGGGTGGGTGAATGGGCCACCACCACCCTGTCGTCGGCCGGCCCGGAGGGCATTACCATTTTAAAGGAATTGAATTTCCCGCATTCCCCGGGGCTGCTATATTCGGCCTTTACCAGTTATTGCGGCTTCAGGGTCAACGGCGGGGAGTACAAGCTGATGGGGCTGGCGCCTTACGGCGATCCGGCCAGTGCCGGGTTTAAGCGTTACAGCCGCCTGATTACCGACAATCTGGTGGATTTACGGGAAGATGGTTCCCTGTTGCTGAATCTTGATTATTTTGATTTTGCCACCGGCCGGAGCATGTGCGCGGAAAAGAAATGGGAGCGGCTGTTCGGTCTGCCGCGGCGGGAACCGGAAAGCGACCTGGCCCGGCCTTACCTGAATCTGGCCCTGGCCATTCAGCGCCTCACGGAAACCATTGTGACGCGTCTGGCCGTTACTGCCCGCCGGCTGACCGGCCGATCCCGCCTGGTCATGGCCGGCGGAGTGGCCTTGAATTGCGTGGCCAACGGCAAGCTCCGGCGGGAAGGCATCTTCGACGATATCTGGATTCAGCCCGCCGCCGGAGACGCCGGGGGAGCCCTGGGGGCGGCTTACGCCGCCTGGCATATTCATGGCGGGCGGGAAAGGTCCTGGGAAAATTATTCCGGGGACCCCGAACAGGACCGGATGCGGGGCGCCTGCCTGGGGCCGGCCTTTGAAGATGGTTATATCCGGCGTATGATCCGGTCTTTCGGGGCGGTTGGTGAGCATTATTCCGATTTTAACGAGATCTGTCGCCGGACCGCGGCACTTATGGTGCAGGGCGCCGTCATTGGCTGGTTTCAAGGGCGTCTGGAGTGGGGACCGCGGGCGCTGGGCAACCGCAGCATTATAGCTGATCCCCGCCAGCCGGATATTCAGAAAAGGCTGAATCTGAAGATCAAAAACCGGGAGAGCTTCCGGCCGTTGGCTCCGTCAGTCCTGGCCGAGGAGGCGCCGGCTTATTTCGACCTGGAGGGGGCCTCCCCTTACATGCTGCTGACGACGCCGGTGCGATCAGAGCGGCGTTGCCCCCTGCCGGCCGGTTACCGGGAGATGGGCTGGGAAGATCGGCTGAACCTGCCGAAGTCGGACATACCGGCGGTGACCCACGTGGATTTTTCCGCCCGGGTCCAGACCGTGCACCGGCGGATCAATGAAAAATACTGGCGCCTGATCCGGACCTTCCGGGAACTGACCGGCTGCGCCGTCATTGTCAATACCAGTTTCAACGTCCGGGGGGAGCCCCTGGTATGTTCGCCGGAAGAAGCTTACCAATGTTTCATGCGGACGGACATGGATTGGCTGGTTATCGGTAATTTTATGTTTAATAAAAAGTTTCAACCTCGGTTTAACCCGGATAATTCATGAAATATCCGGGTTAGCGGTTCCGCCGGCAGACTTTGAGACTATCAGCCGGCGCGGGAGCAAAAAAGATGTCACCAGATAGGATTTGCTATCGAAGCGATTCTGAGATTCAGTCTCTGTTTGAGGAACTGGGCGTAACCTACCTGGCCCGCGCCCGGGTGGACTGGGAGCCCCTTTATTCCCGGCGGCTGGAGAGCAGTTCTTATTACCTGGAAAACCGGGAGTTGTTCGAGCGCCTTGATCAACGCTACGGAGAAGCGATAGACCAGGCCCGGATCGCCCCGGTTTATATTAAAAAAATTGATGATGCCATCGGCTATGGGGTTTTTGCCGATCAGCCTGTCCGGGCCGGCGACTTTATCGGGGAATACGCCGGAGTGGTGCAGATATCCGGTAAATATACCCATTGCTTTTCCTCTGACAGCGGCTATGAATCTGATTACAGCTGGTATTACCTGGATGAACTGGAGCAGGCGCCGCCCCTGGAGATCAACGGCCGTTGCGAAGGCAATGAGATGAGGTTTGTCAACCACGGGGCTCAACCCAACCTGGTGGTGGAACATACCCTTCACCGGAGCCAGTGGGTGCTTTTTTTCACGGCCGGCCGGGATATCGCCAGGGATGAAGAACTTCTGATCAGTTATGGTACAGCTTACTGGGAGGAAGGGTATCGGGCCGGCCTGTTGTCATAAACGCGGGCCCCGGATAAGCGCGGATCAGCGCGGATCAGCGCGGTTCAGCGCGCGGGTCAGCGCATCAGCCCCGGCAGGAACAGCGTCAGTCCGGGAAAGGCGATAATAAGCGCCACCGCCACGATCAGGGCCGCCAGGTAAGGCAGCACCCCTCTGAAAATATCTCCCAGGGGAATATCGGGCATGACGCTTTGCACCACGTAAACGTTGATGCCGACCGGCGGAGTGATAACTCCGATCTGGGTGACCAGCACGATAACTACGCCGAACCAGATCGGATCGTATCCCAGGGCGGTGACTACCGGGTAAAAAATAGGAATGGTCAGCATGATCAGGGCCAGGGCGTCGATCAGGCAGCCGCCGGCTATGTAAACCAGAATAATCAAAGAGATAATGGCATAGGGAGGCAGGGGCAGGCCGCCGACCCAGGCGGCGATGGTAAAGGGAATACGGGTGACCGCCATAAAATGGCCGAAGATGGTCGCCCCGGCCACGATTACCAGAATCATGCAGGATATCCGGGTGGTTTCCTTGAGCGCCTGGAAGAAGCTCTCCCGGGACAGGTTTCTGCGGATACAGGCCACCACCAGGGTGCCGAAAGCGCCGATACCACCCGCTTCAGTGGGCGTAAACAGGCCGGCAAAGAGGCCGCCCATGACCATGATGAACAGCACCAGGGTTTCGGCCACGCCGGACAGGGATTTGAACCGTTCCGGCCAGGAGGCTTTCTCGCCCCGGGGCGCCACGGTCGGGTCAAGAAGCGCCCAGATGGCGATTACCAGCATGAACAGGGCGGTCAAAATAATCCCCGGCAGAATCCCGGCGATGAACAGTTTGCCGATGGATTGTTCCGTCATGATGCCGTAAACAATGAAAATGACACTGGGCGGGACCAGTATGCCGAGGCTGCCGCCGGCGGCCACGGCACCGGCGCCGAGGCTGTCCCGGTAATGATAGCGACGCATTTCCGGGATGGTGATAGCGGCCATGGTGGCGGCGGTGGCGTTGGTGGAACCGGATATGGCGGAAAAACCGCTGCAGGCGCCGATGGTGGCGATCCCCATGCCGCCCGGCCAATGACCGATGAATTTATAGACCGTATGAAAGAGGCGGCTGCTGATGCCGGCGTGAAATGCGATTTGCCCCATCAGGATAAACAGGGGAATGACGGTCAGGCTGTACGAACCGAATATATTGAAGAGGTCTTTGGCCGCCATGCTGAAAGCGGCATCCAGTGATATTATTTTGGCGAAACCGGCAATGCCGACCAGAGCCATGGCAAATCCCACCGGCATACGCAGGAAGATAAGCAGGATCAGCGCGGCGAAGCCGACTATACCGGTAAGGGTGGGAGTCATTTGTCGTTTGACCTGGGTTGACCGGGGTGACCGGAGGTATTGAAAGAGTACAGCAATTGGGCCACAAAAACGGCGCAGAGCGCGGCGCAGCCGATCGCCAGGCAGTAAATAACCGGTGCTAATGGTATCTGCAGGGTCATGGATACTTCTCCGGCCCGGCGCATATCACCGGCATAAGCCAGCAGGTACCGGGTAAGCACCAGGAACATGGCCGTGCATATCAGCAGATTCAGGCGTTCAATAAAAGTGACCAGTCCGGCCGGTAGTTTTCTGACCAGAAAATCCACCGCGATGTGACCGCGGCTGAGGGAAGTCCCGGCCAGGGAAAAGGCTATTACCAGGGCGCCGAGAAAACCGACAATTTCGTATGTGCCGGAAATAGGGCAACGAAAAAATCGCAGCGCCACATCCAGGGTTGTCAGCAACATCATGGCCACCACGGCCGTGGCCGCCAGATTGTTCAATATGGCGGCCGCGGTTCCGATATAATTAAGCAGCTGGCGCATGTCAGGATGGCTTGAGTAATAAATATAAGGTTTTCGTAAAAAGCGCAAATTGGGATGGCAAAGTAAAAAGTTTAAGATCAAGTCGCGGAGTTTTTCGAGGTATGCAGCGTACTTAGCAGTACGTGAAATTCCGGGAAAAACGCCGCAACGAAGCCGGCCGCCTCGCGGCAATTGGACTTTTTACGAAGCCATCAAATATTCCGGTTTATCTTAGATCATCAATCAGCTGACGCAGTTTATTTACATATTTTGTGCCGTCCAGTCCTTTTTCGTCGGCTTTTTCTGTGTAATCGTCAATGACCGGCTGAACCCGGTCCTTCCAGATGGCGCTTTGTTCTTCCGACAGGGACTCGATGGTATTGTCCAGCTCGCGGGTGTATTTCCGGCCGGCCAGGTCAGCCTCATCCCAGGCCAGGCCGTGGACGTCGATCCATTCCCGGCTGGTCTCTTCAAAAACAGCCTGTTGCTCGGGCGAAAGGCTGTCCCATTTGTCCCGGTTCATAACCACGAACATGGCCGTGGTGTAACCAATGGAAGCGCACTCGGTGGTACTGTTGATGACTTCCGCCTGACGCCAACCCTTGAGGACTTCCATGGGGCCGAAAGTTCCTTCCACCACCCCTTTTTTGAGTGATTCATAGGTCTCTCCCTGGGACATGGCCACGGGAACGCCATCCAGGGCTTTAACTATTTTGGAGCTCAGCCCGGTGGAACGGATTTTCATACCCTTAATATCTTCCAGTTTGGTCACCGGCTTGCGGGTATGCAGCAAGCCGGGGCCATGGGCGTGGAGATACAAGACCTTGACATTGTCCAGCTCCTCGGGTGAGAAGGCCTGGTAAAAATCATTGGCCACCCGGCTGGCGGTCAGGCCGTCGGGATAGCCCATGGGCAGGTCGACCGCTTCCATAACCGGAAAACGGCCGCGGGTATAGGCGAAACAGGACATGCCGATATCGGCAATGCCCTTGGTGACGCTGTCATAGGTCTCTTTGGCGGAAGTCAAAGTCCCGCCGGGAAAGGTGGTGATCTTGACATCACCATCGGTTTTTTGGTTGATGGCTTCGGTCCAGTCCTCGGCCGCCTGGGATTGAACGTGCGAGGCCGGGAAAAAGATGCTGTAATTCAGTTCGATTGGCCGGGCCTGACCCGGTAAGGCCAGCAGTGCTGTCAGAATAAATGCCGCCGTCAATGACACGATACTTTTCTGTAAATTCATTCTTTGGTGCCTCCCATTTTAAATTTAGCTCGGAACAGTTAATTTTGGAGAATTTAATATAAAATCTTTTTTTTGTCTTTTCTGTCAAGATTTTTTTTCAAAATAGGGCTCCCGGGCTCTGGTTGGTAAGAATTTAAAAGCGAGGAGCGAACATAAAAAAAGCCCGGTTGCGGGCGTTGCTGCCAGCAGCCGGGCTTGCTTTTTTAAACCGTACGATTCGACCCGATCAAAACGGTTGGCGGCCGATTATTCGGAATCGGTTTCCAGTTCGGAAATGCGTCGGTTGATTTGTTCCAGAGTCGCTTTTACAGAAGCGGCCTGGGCCTTGAGTATTTCCACTTCATTGCCCGCGCTGTAAGGATAAGTTGCCGGCTGAACCGGTAGTGGTTGACCGCCGCTGAATCCTCTTCTTAATCCGCGGCCCGGGCCAAAACCACCTCGACTACCGCCCCGGCGGTAAGCCATTCCCCGGCCATAACCGAATCCGACCGGGTTGCCGGCTCCGGCCGGGTTGCAAAAACCACGGGCGCCTCCTGTCATGGGGCCCATACCCTGGGGCCCGCTTCCATCAAAACCTGGCATGATAAACACCTCCTGCTGAAATTTTTACCTGAACGGAGCGATCCGAATTTTTAAAGATTAGAAGCGCTCCGGGCAGGTTTAAGTTATCTGGTTAACGCCGGTTTCCCCGGCCCTGGCCGCGTCCTCCGCGTCCCTGGCCGGTCCCCCGGCCTCGTCCCTGTCCGGTCCCCCGGTCGGGCGCCCGGCCTTTGCCGGCGTTCGGGCCGCAGTTGCCGGCTCCTCTGCCTGTTTGCGGTCCCTGTCCTTCGGGACCGGTGCCGTCTTTACGTGGCATAATCTTCACCTCCTTCATTGGTCGTCTTTGTCCACGGCGCCGCCTTTGCTGGCCGCGCATTTCATAAACGCCGCCGCTGACGCGGAGCGCTTTACCGGTTATCAGAGCTTCTGAAATAATTGCCCGGGCTTCACCGAGAATGCGGCCGTATGTCTGTCTTGAGACCTGCATTATTTCCGCGGCCGCGGCCTGGTCCAAACCTTCAAAATCAGTCAGGCGGATGGCTTCCAGGCCTTCCACCGGCAGGTTGATTTCTCCTGTCCGGGGCATCCCTTCCGGGACAAAGGCGCTGATGGCGGGATAACCCGTCACCAGGCGCGGCAGTTTTTTTCGGGGCATAACTCCTCCGGTATTATTTTTGTCATTTGATTAAAATAATAACCAGTTTTTTGGGAGTTGTCAATGTATTTCTGATCATTTGATCAAAATAATCATGGGCGGAATCATCTGGGGCAAGTCTCAATAACCTCTTGACAAGGTTGATTGTCTCGGTTATTTTTGAGTATATGCTCATAACTGGTTATTGTAAAGGATTGTTTTAAAGCAGGCAGTTCCGCTCATTTCCGGGCGGGTCAGCCAGACCGCATTTTTTAAAATTATAAAAAATTGAGTAAGGAGGTTATCGGCATGTCCAGGGTAGCTATTATCCGCTGTGAGAAAAACGAGACAAGATGTCCATTAACAAGTTGTTTTAATTGCTTAATAGATAAAACAGAAGGGTTTGAGCGATATCAGTCGACCAGGCCGGCTGGTGTATTTACCTGTCGTTGTCCCGGGGACAACGCGGTCGATCTGGCTAAAATTTTAAAATCCAAGGGAGCCGAGGCTATTCATTTCTGTACCTGTACCTTTGCCTCTAAAGATGGTTCCGGCTGGGATATGAGCAAGGGCGGTTTTTGTGATCATATTGATGAACTAATGGAAAAGGTGCATCAGGCCACCGGTTTGCCCTGCGTAAAAGGGTCGGCCCATTTGCCGCCGGAATACACGCCCGAGGTTATAGCCTGAATATCCCATGAAAGTTTTTCCTGAATAGATGGTCTTGAAAAAAGTCCTTACTTCGTCATTCCGGCGAAGGCCGGAATCCAGAACCATTTGATTTTACAGGCCCCGGTTTCCGCCGGGGTGATGAAATATGTTAAATCCCGACTTTTTACTTTGCCGTCAAAGGTGGCATGATGATTTTCATCTATATTATCACCGGGGGGTTGATCCTGGTACTGGCGCTGGGAATGGCCATACTGATCAAGCAACTGGTCCGGTTGAAACAGGGAAATCAGCGGGTACATTCGGAAATCGAGGCTGCCCGGCATGATAAGCTGGAAGACATCGGCAGTGTCAGCCGGCTGACGATTCTGCCGCTGATTGATTATTACGCCGAAGATCCGGACCTGAAAACCGAACCAGGCGTTTCTTATCTGGTTTCGGCTGATGAGACCAATATTCTGCTGGATGTGGGCTTTAACAGAAAGAAGCAGCATCCCTCGCCGCTGTTGCACAATATCAACGCCCTGGGAGTAGCAATTGCCGATCTGGATGCCATCTTTATCAGCCATTCGCATCTGGATCATGTCGGGGGGATGGAGGAGCAGCGCCGGGGTCAGTTCAGCTTTTCCCGGGGAAAAGTTGATCTGCCTGAAATCCCGGTCTACGCGCCGGTGGCCCTTTCTCCTTCCGGCTATAACCCGGGCCCCCGGCCGGAAATTGTGCGGCAGCCGCGCCGGCTGGCCGAGGGGGTCGCCAGTATCGGTGTCATCCCCAGAAACCTGTTTCTGCTCGGTTACACCCGGGAACACAGCCTGGCGGTCAGGGTCAGGAATAAAGGACTGGTGCTGATCATCGGGTGCGGTCACCAGACCATTGAGCGCATTCTTGAGCGGGCCCAGGCCCTGTTTGACGAACCGATATATGGCATTATCGGGGGGCTTCATTATCCGGTACGGGGCGGCCGGATCAGTCTCGGTCCGGTTAATCTGCAGAATCTGGTGGGCAGTGACCGGCCTCCCTGGCGGCCCCTCGGCGAAGCGGATGTTAATCATGCCATCAAAGCCATTAAGGCCGTAAACCCCCGGTTTATCGCTTTGTCTCCGCATGACAGTTCCGACTGGAGCCTGAAGCAATTTCAAAAGGCTTTTGGAGATCGTTGTCATAATCTGCGCGTGGGTAAAGCCATGCGTATAGGAGTCCCGGGTCACGGCTGACATCGGGATATCTGCGCCAGGCCGCCCGGGTCTTCCTGCCCGCGGGTTTTATCAGGCGGCTGAGCGGGGAAAGTCGTTATTTATTCGGGGTAACGATTGACAAAGTTCAAACGAGGCTTATTTTGAGAATATTCTCATAATAATAAAAAAGACAAGACCAAGGAGTTAACCATGAAAGTCGCGGTAAGTTCCACCGGCAATACCATTGATTCGGAACTTGATTCCAGATTCGGGCGATGTGCCTGGTTTATTATTGTTAATACCGATGATATGAGCCATGAAGCCATTGCCAACAGCAATACCGATATGCCCAGCGGGGCAGGTATCCAATCGGCCAGTCTGGTCGTTTCCAAAGATGTTAAGGCGGTTCTGACCGGAAATTGCGGTCCCAAAGCGGCCCAGGCGTTTTATGACGCGGGCGTCCAGGTTTATACCGGATATTCCGGCACGGTCAGACAAGCCGTGGAGTCGTTTAAAGAGAACGGCGGCAGTGACAGCGCGGCCGGTCAGAATGGCGCCCAGTCGGTTCCAGCTTCGGCCGGTTCGATGCCGGGAGGAGGTATGGGCGGCGGCGGACGCGGTATGGGCGGCGGCGGTGGTCGTGGTATGGGCGGCGGCGGTCGCGGCCCGGGTGGTTGCGGACGCGGTATGAGAATGGGCGGACAAAGTATGGCCAACCCTTCTGCCGGTACCGGATCAGCCTCTTCACAAGACCTGGCCTCTCTCAAACAGCAGGCCGCAGAATTGAAAAGGGCGCTTGAAGATATTGAAAAGAAGATCGGAGATATGGAATGACCGGCAATAGCCTCGACGGTCAAGGAACGGAGATGGGTTGGTCCGGTTCTGTCGTCCAGGATATTTTTCATGACAAATAGATTTGAGATGGCTTTGCAAGTGGAGAAATAAAAATGATTATTGCCATTGCCTCGGGAAAAGGCGGCACCGGCAAAACAACCGTGGCCACTAACCTGGCCGCTTCAGTTGCTACGGCGGACAACCCCGTCAAGGTACTGGATTGTGACGTGGAAGAGCCGAACGCCCATATATTTTTAAAGGTGGACATCGCAGAGCGGCGACCGGTTGGCACCATGGTGCCCGTGGTGGATCCGGACCGATGCACCGGCTGCGGGGAGTGTGATAAAATCTGCCAGTTTTCCGCCATCGCCCAGTTCGGTAAATCCGTCCTGACCTTTCCGGAAATGTGTCATAGCTGCGAAGGATGCCTGATGGCCTGCCCGGAGGAGGCTATTTCCAGAGGATCACGGGAGCTGGGTGAATTGGTAACAGGTCGGGCCGGGTTTGTTGACCTGGTTTACGGCAGCTTGCGGGTGGGTGAGGCCATGTCGCCGCCGCTGATCGACCGCGTCAAGGAACAAATCGAACCGGGTGTTATCAATATCCTGGACGCCCCGCCCGGTACCTCCTGCCCGGTGATCACGGCTCTGAGCGGGGCGGATTTCGTGTTGCTGGTTACCGAGCCGACGCCCTTTGGTCTGAATGATCTGAAATTATCGGTGGAAGCGGTGCGGGTGCTGGGTCTGCCCTTTGGCCTGGTCATTAACCGCTGTGATACCGGCACCGATCATACCAGGCAATACGCCGAAGCCGAGGGTATTCCCATATTAATGGAAATTCCGGATCGCCGGGAAATCGCTGAAGGCTACTCCCGGGGAAAGATGATGTGCGAGGCCCTGCCGGAGATGAGCGACAAGTTCCGGGATCTTTTTTCGAACATAACCAGCCGGATGGCTGA
>JBKHHL010000132.1:0-7115 GCA_046539175.1 Desulfosudaceae bacterium | reverse complement strand
AAAATAAAGCAGCATTTTCAAAAAAATTCATGAAATATCCGGGTCAGCAGAACGCGGACAGCCAGCAGGACATCAGTCACAAATAATCTGACCTTGATCCAGGCAATCATCCTCAATAATCCGCACGGTCTGAAAACCGAAGGTTCTTTTCAGGCGGGTCAGGTTGGTGTTGCGCTGGCCCCGGATAACGGAACCGTCGCCGGGAGGGACCCTGATGGTCAGAGTCCCGGTAGCGTCAGGGTTTGATTCCGAACGGTCTGAAAGAAGAGCGGCGGTCCGGTGGTAGAATATATCTGACAGGACCAGCTGGCCGAAAGCCGGATGATAAGGACCGGCCAGGACAGTAGACCCGTTGCTGAGATCCTCGTTCGGCTGGAGGCCCATGCGAATGACCGCGATGTCATTCCGGCTGAAAATATCGCATATGACAGCCGTCAGGCGGACCGCTTCATCCAGTGGCAGGGGGCGGTATGCGCCCTTTTGAAAAAGGCGGGCCAGGGGGCTGCCGGCAATGACAAGGGTGGGGTAGATACGGGCGAAAGCAGGTGCCAGGGCCGCCAATCTTTCAGCCGTATCCACGGATGGCGGACCGTCATCACCGGGCAGGCCGATCATTATCTGGACCCCGACCTGTAAACCGTATTCCCGGCTCAAAGCCAGGGCCTGCTCGGACTGAGCGGCGGTGTGGCCCCGCCGGGAACGAGACAGGACGATGTCGTCCAGGGACTGGATACCCAGTTCAATGGTGGTCACGGTATAAGCGGCCAGCATGTCCAGGGCATGCCGGGTGATGGTGTCCGGGCGGGTGGAAAAACGGATGCTGTCGATGAGGCCGTCGTAAACAAATTGTTCGGCCACGTTAAGCAGTCGGATTATTTCCTTTTCAGGCAATCCCAGGAAGTTGCCGCCGTAAAAAGAGAGCTGCACGGGTTGGCGGTTTTTATGATTAAAGCCGGCAAAGCGGTTGACCAGGTTTTTAATGGTAGACGTGTCCGGCGGCGCGGCAACGCCGGTAATGGCCGCCTGATCGCAGAAGAGACATTGGCTCGGACAACCCTGTTGGGGGATAAAAACCGGGATTACAAAAGGCTTAAGATTGGATCTCATCCGAGTTTTCCCGCATGATTCGCAGGGCGTTTCTGGCGGCGTCCTGCTGAGCCGATTTTTTACTTTTGCCCGTGCCTTCGGCGGTAATTCGTCCGGCCGTAACCCGGCAGTAAAAGTTTTTATCATGGTCCGGTCCGGTTGCCCGGATAATATCGTAAACCGGCTCTGCTTTCGCGTCCAACTGCATCAGCTCCTGGAGCATGCTTTTAAAATCCTGGGTGACCCGGGAGGTCAGGTGATCGTAAATGTCGCTGGCGAAAAATCGTTCCACGATCGGAAAGACCGCCGTCAGGCGGCCATCCAGAAAAACCGCTCCCAGGAGGGCTTCAAATGCTCCGGCCAGAATGGAGTCCTTGTCCCGTCCCTTGGTGTTTTCTTCGCCTCGTCCCAGCCAGAGATGATCTCCCAGGTTTATTTTCCGGGCTATCCCGGCCAGCCAGATGTCGTTGACCAGGTTGGCCCGGATCTGGGACAGGGCGCCTTCGTTCAGACCGGGCAGCGCCGTTATCAGCATGTAACTGACACACAAGGAGAGGGCGGCATCACCCAGAAATTCCAGCCGTTCATTATCAGCCAGGGAGTCCCGGGGCTGCTCATGGACATAAGAACTGTGCCGCAGGGCGTTTTCAAGCAGATCCGGGTTGGCAAAGCGGTACCCCAGGGCTTTTTCAAGAGAGCTGGTCGTCATGATTTTATATCCGGTCCGGGAGTCATGGTGCCGCGGTTGTGGGCGATGAGGTCTTTATAAAGGGTGTAACTCACGAACAGGTCCCCGGCGCCCCGGCCCAGTTTGATATGGGGATTAAGGGCGCCATGAAAATCGGAACCACCGGTCAGCAGCAGGTGGTAACGGGCCGCCAGTTCCCGGTAGGCTTCCACTTGTCCGGCGGAGTGATCCGGGTAAAACACCTCCAGGCCCTTTAAGCCCATCTCTTGTAATAAATTTAACAGGGATTCCAGTTCGTCGATATTCCGGGTGGGAATCAGCCCGGGATGAGCCAGGACCGGGACTCCTCCGGCTTTCCGGATCAACTCCATGGCCTGATCGCAAGGGATTCTGGCTTTATCGACATAGGCCGGTCCTTGACGGCCGATATAAAGGTCAAAAGCCTCCTCAATGGTATTTACCACGCCCAGCCTGATCATGGCCCGGGCGATATGAGGCCGGCCGATCTGGTTGCCCCGGGCAAAGGGATAAACATCTTCCGGAGACAGAGAAATTCCCAGATCATTAAGTCGTTCAATAATTTTCGGAGAGCGGTGGTTGCGGGCGGCTTGTTGCTCAGCCAGGCTTCGCGTCAGTCGATCATTGTTGATATCAACATCATATCCCAGGATATGCAGGCTGCCGCCGAGGGAAAAGCCAGCCGGCATGGCCGAGCTGATCTCGACACCGGTCAGGAAGTTCAGGGGGAGTGGTCGGGGCGACTCGATCAGCTGACGGCACCCGTCGATACTGTCGTGATCGGTTATGGAGATGGCGGCCAGGCCGGCTTCCGCGGCCGCGGCTACGATTTCAAAAGGTGACAGCGAGCCGTCTGACGCCGTGGAGTGAATATGCAGGTCAATGGATTGATCTCGGGATGGGTTTTGTAACGGCTCTTGATCAAAGCCCAAGGACTTTCTCCATCTCCTCTTCTTTGGTCTTGCACTTAATGCAGCGGGTGGTGACGGGCCTGGCTTTCAAGCGTTTCAGGGATATATCTTCTTCGCATATTTCACACTGGCCAAAGGTGCCCTCTTCAATCCGTTGCAGCGCTTCCTTGATTTTTTTGATCAGCTTGTGTTCCCGGTCCCTGATGCGGAGCATGAAATTGCGGTCTGATTCATGGGCAGCCCGGTCGGTCGGGTCCGGAAAGGACTCATCATCGCTGGTCATATCGGCTACGGTGTCATCGGCCTGTTCCAGTAATTCGTTGAGCCGGTTAGTCAACAACTCTTTGAAATAATCGATATCCTTTTGTTTCATGATGTATTAGGCCCTTTAGCTGATGTTTTCCAGATTTTAAATTTAAAAACATTTTTTTATATCAGCCTGGATAAAGGATGTAAATAGAAAAATATAATTTTTTTGCGCGTTGACACCCCTGCCCGTGGTTGGTATCGTCTGATCGTTTTGGCTGTGGAAGAGCCCCCCTGATTCGCAACCTGAATTGAGCCGGGATCTGGTTATTATGGATAAGATTATAGACGACCCGGAGCAAGATCGCAGGTCATGTTCCCGCTGCGGCCAATGCTGCCGGCAGGGCGGACCGGCTTTGCACGCGGCGGACCGGGAACTGCTCGAAAGCGGTGTTATCCGGCTGGCGGAGCTGTATACCATCCGGCGGGGGGAACCCGCCCGGGATAATATCCGCGGCCGGATTGAGTCGGTCGCCGGCGACATTATTAAAATTAAAAGCCGGTCTGGCGGCATGACCTGCCTGTTTTACGATAACGTCGCCGGCGTTTGCCGCATTTATGACCGGCGTCCGGAGGAATGCCGGGTGTTAAAGTGCTGGGATACCCGGGCAATTCGTGACCTTTATGCCAGGGACAGATTGAGCCGGCAAGATATTCTGGAAGGCCGGCATGATCTCTGGGATCTGGTCGCGGAACATCAGCAGACTTGTGATTACGGCGGCATAGAGGAGCTGGTCAGGCGGGGTGACCGGCAGCGGCTGGCTTATCTTATCCGGTATGACAGAAACCTCAGGCGCTTGACAGTGGAAAAAACCGGCCTGGATACCGAGGTGCTGGATTTTCTGCTGGGGCGGCCACTTTCGGTTACCATGGAAAGATACGGATTACGGTTGAAGGATTTCCGCGGTTGCTGATTTTTATATTGACATGTTCAGCCGCGACTGTATATAAAATACAAACACAATTCAGGCCGAAGCCTGCCAGCGATAAATTTCAGTCGGTAAGTACCTTAACAATCAACCACGAAGGCAAATGTATCTGAAGATACAGGTTTTCGTGGTTTTTTTTGTTCCAAAAAGATAATCAACATGAACCGTACAATTATTTTTATCGGTATTCTGGCTGTGGCGATCTGTTGGGGAGTCTCTCCGGCGGCCGCTCATTACGGTATGGTCATTCCTGCCGATTCCATGGTCATCCCGGATGAGGACCGTCCTCTCGGCCTGAAAATATCATTTTTACATCCCTTTGAGGGCCAGGGTATGCCCATGGCTAAGCCGGAGCGCTTTTTCGTGGATCATGACGGCAGCCAGGAAGATTTAACCCGGGAGCTGGACGAGACCGTGGTAATGGATGAAAAGGCCTGGCGTCTTGATTATCAAATTAAACGTCCCGGTGTTTATAATTTTTGCCTGGAACCCCGGCTGGTGGGGTTTCGCGGCTCTGAACCCGGCTGATTACAAGATTGAGCATAATGGGGAAGAAAAAGAGGTGGAGTTGGGCGCCGTTCTCTGGGTTGAATTCCAGGGCTGGAACAACCCCTGATTGACCGGGCAGGAATCCGATATGCATATTTCAGAAGGTATATTGTCCTGGCAGGTGCTGGCCGGCGGCGGTGTGCTCGCCCTGGCCGGCACCGCCGCCGGCCTCAAGCATCTTGAGGAATACAAAATGGCCCGGACAGGAATGCTCTCGGCGGCCTTTTTCGTAGCCTCGTTGATTCATATTCCGCTTGGTCCGGCCAGTGTTCACTTGATTTTAAACGGATTGCTGGGGCTGATGCTGGGCTGGGCCGCTTTTCCGGCCATCCTGGTCGCCCTGCTGCTGCAGGCGGTTTTGTTCCAGTACGGCGGTATCACCACCCTGGGTGTTAATACTGTTATTATGGCCGGTCCGGCCGTGATGTGCTATTATCTCTATCGCCTGGGGCATGGCCTGGTTCCGTCCGGAAGGTATTCCTGGCGGTTTGTCACTGCCGGCGTCTGCGGATCCCTGGCCATTCTGGGCAGTGCCCTTCTGGCGGCCGCGGCTCTTTTCTTTACAGAGGAAAAATTTTTTGAAATCGCGGTCCTGATAGTGGGAGCGCATGGTCCGGTCATGGTGGTGGAGGGATTGATAGCCGGTTTTGCCCTGACTTTTTTTCAAAAAGTTAAGCCAGCGCTGTTGTCGTAAAAATGGACGGAGGTGGTCATGAAATTGGTCCGGAAAATCAAATCGTCTTGCTCTGAAAACTGGCGTTTTCGGTGGTACTACGGCCGGATCTTTTCTTCTCCGATGCCGGTGAAATCGTCATCCGGCCGGAATGGGGTTGACCGGTCCGGATGCCTGGAGGAGGAGGCGGTCGAAGCCATAGTGGAAGCGGCCCTGGACCGGAAAATGTCTTCTTTGATGAAACTCCTGAGTTCTATCGAAGAATCCCTGGCGGTCGGCCTGGATGATGTCATGGCCGGTATCGGATACATTCTCGGTCGCCCTGGTTTACGCCAGGAGGTCAGGGCATGATTGATGAGCCTTTCGCCAGGGGGGAGTCCCGGCTGCATCGCACCGATCCCCGGGCCCGTCTGGTTGTGGCCGTGGCCTTTTCCGTGACAGTGGCTTGTTGCCAGCAATTTCTTCCCCTGGTGGTCGCGGTCGGCGCGGCCCTGATCATGATCGGTCTGGCCCGCCTTAATCCGGTTCAGTTGATTAAGCGGCTCTTTCTGGTCAATGGTTTTATCGCCCTGTTCTGGCTGATCCTTCCCTGGACCTTCCGGGGAGAAGTGCTCTATGAAGCCGGACTGATCACGATTTTTCGACCCGGGGTGATTCTGGCCGCCGTGTTGACCTTGAAGTGCAACGCCATTCTGCTGGCGCTGATCGCGCTGGTGGCGACCATGCCCCTGGTGACCCTGGGACAGGCTCTGGACCGCCTGAAGGCGCCGTCACGGTTGGTCAATCTGTTTCTTCTTTCCTGCCGGTATGTATCAGTCCTGGAGCAGGAATACGCCCGGATAATGAGATCCATAAAAATCAGGGGCTTTGTCCCCCGAACCTCCCTTCATACCTATAAGACATACGCTTATGTGGTGGGGATGCTGTTTGTGCGCGCCTCGGAGCGGGCCGAACGGGTGTATGCCGCCATGGTCTGCCGGGGCTTCAAGGGCAGGTTCTTCAGTTTAACCGAATTCCGGTTTTCACCGTCAAGCTTTATTTTCACGGCGGTTATGCTGGCTGTGACAGTCGCCATCGGATGGCTGGAGGTCAGGACTTTATGAATGACAAGCTGCCGTTAATTGAATTGTCCGGGGTTTCTTTCGCTTATTCCGATGACGATCGGCTGATCCTGGATAATCTTGATTTCAGCCTTTACCGGGGCGACCGGGTCGGGCTTCTGGCACCGAACGGCAGCGGCAAAACCACGTTTTTCCACGTTATTATGGGGCTGTTGAAACCCCGGTCCGGGATGATCCGGTTTCGCGGCCGTCACTTGCGCACAGAAAAGGATTATGCCCGTCTGCGCCGCCGGGTGGGGCTGCTTTTTCAGGACGCCGATGATCAATTGTTCTGTCCCACCGTGCTGGAAGATGTCGCCTTTGGTCCCTTAAATATGGGCAAGTCCAGGCAGGAGGCGATTGCCATCGCCCGCAGAACCCTGGCCTTTCTCGGCCTGACCGGGTATGAAGACCGGATTACCTTCAAAATGTCGGGTGGCGAAAAAAGGCTCGTTTCTCTGGCGGCGGTGCTGGCCATGGATCCTGAAGTTCTGCTTCTGGATGAGCCGCTGTCCGGACTGGATATCGAGACCCGCCGGATTATCAGCCGGGTGTTGTCCACCATCAACCTTTCTTATATCATTATCTCGCACGAGATCGATTTTCTGGCCGCCACTACCCAAACCATGATGACCCTGGAAAAGGGCCAGGTTGTTCCGGAAACCAGGATTCATTATCACCGGCATGACCACGCCCACGCTCTGGGTGATCTTCCCCATCGTCATGATTGACGGCTTCGTAAAAAGTCCAATCTCGGCGTTGCGCCTCATCCCTTCCGCGTCCTGCTCCTCGCAGCCGCGCTAACCCGGATATTTCATGAAATTTTTTGAAAATCATTACTTTATTGCATCATTT
>JBKHHL010000024.1:0-23181 GCA_046539175.1 Desulfosudaceae bacterium | reverse complement strand
ATTTCTGGATTGGAAACACCAGATGGTGCCATCCATGTGAAATGGATGGACACTAGATATATCCTCCCCCCATTATCGACTGACCCGGAAATCAGTCGGAGTACATGGCCTCGATCTGCGCCTTGAAACGATCCTGGACGACATTCTTTTTAACTTTGAAAGTCGGCGTGCTGAGACCGTTTTCCACCGTAAACTCCGGCACCAGCGTGATTTTCTTGATCGACTCAAAGGAGGCCAGGGCCTTGTTTTTTTCCGCCACTTCCCGGTTGATCAGATCAATGATGGCCTCGTTGGAAACCAGTTCATCCGGCGTGGAAAAATCAATACCATGCTCCCGGGCATATTCGGCGGTGTTGTCAGGATCCAGCGTTACCAGCGCCGTCAGGTATTTGCGCCGGTCACCGATGACGCAGACCTGGTTGATGTACTTGGAAGTAGCCAGGAACCCTTCAATATTGGAGGGAGCGATGTTTTTACCGCCGGCGGTGATAATAAGATCCTTTTTCCGACCGGTCACCCGTAGAAAATTGTCCGCGTCAATTTCGCCCAGGTCGCCCGTGCGCTGCCAGCCATCCGCCTCAATGGTGGCGGCGGTCTCCTCCGGCATCTTATAATACTCCTTCATGACATTCCGGCCGCGAAAAAGAATTTCACCGTCTTCGTCGATTTTCTGCTCAATTCCCGGACCGGGTTGACCGACCCAGCCAAAGCGGTAGTTGTCAACCCGGTTGACATTGGTAAAAGAGGTATTCTCGCTCATGCCCAGGCCTTCCAGAATCAGAATGTCGGCCGCGTGAAAAAATTTAGCGATGGAGGCGTTCAAGGGCGCCGCCCCGCTGATGCACCAGCGGACCTTACCGCCCAGCGCTTCCTGCAGCTTACTGAAGACCAGCTTGGTGGCCACGGCATACTTCAGGCGAGTGGCCGGGGGAATGGGGCGTTTTTCCAGCTTGTGATCACTGACCCGCTCGCCCACCCGGCAGGCCCAGTGAAAAATCTTCAGGGCCAGCCCGCCCTTGGCCTCGGCGCCACTGACAACCTTGGCGTAGACCTTTTCGTAAATGCGGGGAACACTGGCGAACCAATCGGGTTGAGCGGTTTTCAAATCGTCCACCAGGGTGTCGATGCTTCGGGCGATTATCGTGGTGGCGCCGGTCAGCAGAGCCAGGTTGACGCAAATCCTGGCAAAAACGTGGGCCAGGGGAAGAAATAAAAAGGTCACGTCGCCTTCACGCACATCCAGGCAGGACCGGGCGGACTGAGAAGTAAAGGCCAGGTTGTCGTGGGTCAGAACAGCGCCTTTGGGCGGGCCGGTCGTGCCGGAAGTATATACAATCCCGGCGGGATCATCCGCCGATACGTTCGCGACGCGTTCCTGAAGCTTCTCGTCAGGAATGTCCGCGCCAAGCGCCAGGAAAGAATCAAAAGACATGACCCAGTCATCGCGGTAGCTTCCTTCCAGGAGAATCACTCTGCGAATAGCCGGTATCTCGGATTTTATTTCAAACATCTTGTCAAGCTGCTTCTGATTCTCGGCAAAGACGATGACCGAGTCGGAATGATTAATGATATATTGACAATCCCCGGGCAGATTGGACTGGTAAATCCCCACCGTCACCGCCCCGCAGGTGGTGATCCCCAGATCGGCGAGGATCCAGCGATAACTGGTATAACTGAGAATATTAATTTTGTCCCCTTTTTCAACTCCCAGAGCCATAAGTGACTTGGCGACCTGCCTGACCTCCCCGTGAAAATCCTTCCAGGAGATGGACTCCAGGCTCTCGCCGTCCTCGTCAAACCATTGGTACGCGATTTGATCCGGACAGGCTTTGACGGTATTCTCCAACATGGCATGAATATTTTCAAAATTAATGATCGCCATCAAAAATCTCCCTATGTTATGGTTGGTTTAATAAATAATTTTACCCTTGAACCGGATAAATAGCAATTTCTTTCGACATCTCCGACCGGGTCAGCACAGCCGGTAAAGTAACCATTCGGGCCAGACGCCTGTGAGGCGGGGCTGGTTCAGGCTGCCCGGGTATCGGCCCCCAAAAAAACCCTTGAATTTTGACGGAATTTTGTTATAATGCTTTAAATTCATTAATATCATTTTTTACCGGCTCAGGAACAGGAGTTTCTGCGGTGACCGACGGTGTCTTTTACCGGCCGGCCGCCGCTGTGTCTGTTTTATTTTATAAAAATCTGGTTTATTCCAGCCGCCTGCCGGCGACAGCAGTCCGTTTTCGGTAAGAAATATCAGGCGGGACGATTGGAACGGTTTCCCGGCATAACGCGGACCGGACTATGGAAACACATGGACTCATTTGGCGATTACATTTTATCAGAACAAATCGAAGAAACCCGTACCTCGCTGATTTACCGCGCTACCAGGGCTGAAGACGATTCGGGCCGGCATTTTATTCTTAAATTGCTTAATACCGACAATCCGTCTCCTTCCGAAATTGCCCGTTTCCACAAGGAATATGAGCTGATCAAGGGCATCGAGGACGAGGCCATCATCAAGGTTTACGATGTTGTTGAAGAAGATGGGCGGGTGGCGCTGGTATTAGAAGATTTTGCCGGGATTTCCCTGGAAAAGAAATCTGACGAGGGGCTGCTGCCGCTGGAAACATTTTTAAGTATCGGGATAAAGATTTCCCGGGCTCTTGAAAAACTCCATGTTAACGGTATTATTCACAAGGACATAAAGCCGCACAATCTGTTGTACAATTCTGCCACCAACCAGGTCAAGCTGTCCGACTTCGGTATCTCCTCGGAATTAACCCACGCCCAGTCCATCCTGACCGAAGGGGCCCTGATCGACGGCACTCTGGCCTATATGGCGCCGGAGCAGACCGGTCGCATGAACCGCTCCATAAGCTATCATTCCGATCTCTACTCCCTCGGAATTACCTTTTACGAAATGCTGACCGGCCGTCTGCCCTTTGATGACATGACCGATCCGGTAGCTTATTTTCATGCCCACATCGCCAAACGGCCCGTCCCGCCTTCGGAGCTCAATTCGGCCCTCCCGCAGGTATTGTCCGACATAGTCATGAAATTAATGGCCAAAGAATTTGAAGACCGCTATCAAAGCGCCGCCGGCTTGCGGCATGACCTGCAGATATGCCTGAATCAGCTACGGGACAAGGGTGCCATCGAACCGTTCCCCATCGCCGCCCGTGACACCCGCCTGAATTTTTCGCTGCCCCGCCGGCTGATAGGACGAGAGCAGGAGACCACTCAGGCCATGAACGCCTTCCGACGGGTGGAAAAAGGGAAGCTGGTCTTCGCGCTGATTTCCGGCGACTCCGGGGCCGGTAAAACTTTTTTTATGGCGGAAAACCGCAAAGCCATTGAAACCCGCGGCGGCTTTGCCTGTTCCGGTGCTTTTGAAGCTCCGGACCAGGCCATCCCATACAACGGCTTTATCTTCGCCTTTCAGGACCTGCTTAACCAGCTCTTGGCCGAATCCGCCGACAGAATAGCCGCCTGGCGCGAGAAACTCCTGGAAGCCCTGGGCGGCGGTGGACGGTTGCTGACGGATATTATTCCCGAATTAACCATGATCATCGGGGAACAGCCGGAACTGCCCGACCTGGACTCGGAAGAAGCCAGAAACCGCTTCAACTTCGCCTTTAAAAATTTTATCCGGGTCTTTGCCAAAAGAAGCCATCCCCTGACTGTTATTCTGGACGATCTGCACCTGGCGGATCCGGCCAGCCTCGATTTGCTCGGTTTTCTGGCGGCGGAGCCGGATCTGGAATATTTTTTCCTGGTCGGCACCTTCCGGTCCGACGCCCCCGATTACCGGGCTCTGGATGACACCGTTCAAAAAATAAGAGATAAGAACATTGATCTGGAGGAAATAACCCTGGCTCCTCTGGATTCGGACCAGGTCAATACCTTTATTTCCCATGTGCTTCAAAGCGAAGCAACCGCGACGAAACCTCTTTCGGAAATAATCAACAAAAAGACCAACGGCATGCCCCTGTTTGTGGCCGAGTTCATCGGCACCATTCAAAAGCAGGGACTGTTGACGCATCAGGCCGAACAAGGCTGGCAATGGGATCTTGATAAAATTTCCCGGCTGACCTTTACCGACAATGTTGTGGAAATGATGGCGGCCCGGATAAAAACTCTGCCCGGAGATGTTCTGGAAACCATAAAGACAGCCGCCTGCATCGGCAGTCGTTTTGACCTGGAAGCGCTTTCCCTGCTTTTGAACAGACCGCTCATGGCCGTGCTGGATGACGTCTCCACGGCCGCCGCGGAGGACCTGGTTCGGCAGGATGCCCACGAATACCGGTTTCAGCATGAAAAAATCAGGGAAGCCGCCTACTCTCTTATAGAGAAGGAGGCCAGGCCACTGCTGCATCATCGTATCGGCGAATTGATGCTGACCCGGGCCCGGAACAAAGAAACCGGCCTGAAGGATGACATCTTTTATATCGTGCGCCATCTCAACGCGGGAGTTGCAACCATATCCGACCAGGACACCCGGCGGGAGTTGGCCTGGCTGAATTTTCTGGCCGGAGAAAAAGCCAAGTCCTCCACGGCCTATGACGCGGCGGTCGAGTACTTCTCGCTGGCGGCCTCCCTGCTGCCGGATAACAAATGGACCAAACACTACGATTTTTGCCGGGCTCTTCATATGCTGCTGGCGGAGACCCTGTTTCTGACGGGCCGTATCGATGAAGCCGATAAAATTTTTGAAGAAATGCTCGAGAATACCGATGACAATATCAGCCGGGCCGATGTTTACGCCCTGATGGTTAACCTGAACACGGCCATTGACAAGCCGGACCAGGCCCTGGAAATCGGTTTGCGCGGACTGGACCTGCTGGGAGTTAAAATGCCCGAAAAACCCGGCAAGGCGACCATTCTGCTCAATGTGCTGAAGGTCCGGCTGGCCCAGGGCAAAACCCGAACGGAAGACCTGGCCAGCCTGCCGGCCCTGACCGATCCTCACCAGAAAGCCATCATGAACCTGTTGTCCATGCTGGGCGCGCCCGCCTATTACGTTAATCCGACCCTGTTCGCGGTTATCATCACCCGGGGCGTGTTGCTATCGCTCCGACACGGCCTGCCGGATCTGGCTGCTTACGGCATGATCGCCATGGGCCTTATCATGGGTTCCCGACTGGGCTTTTACAACTATGGCTACCGCCTGGGGCAGGCCGGCCTGGAAGTGATGAAACGGTTTAACGATGTCAAGTCCTTTGCCCGATCCTATTTTATCTACGCTTATTTCATTCTACCCTGGCGCGAACACGCCCGCAACTGTCTGCCATATTTATCCAAGGCCTACCAGTACGGAATGGAAACGGGAGATGTCATCTTTACTGGTCACAGCATCAACGTTACCGCGGCCTATCGCATTTTTGCCGGCCTGCCGCTGGACACGGTTTTTGAAGAACACCAGGCCCACAAAACCTTTCTGGAAAAAATTGACTCCCCCTTCATTCTGAACAACTACCTGGACACTTATGAAATTGTCGCCCAACTGAAAGGGACCGTCGACCAGGACGACGAGCATGTCCAGACCAAGTGGGATGTCCGCCAGGAGCGGCTGCAGGCCATTGAAGACGAAAACCTGCAACTGGGCATGTTCATTCACTATGTTAAACGCAAGATGATCATGTTCCTCTTCGGCAATTACCGCGAATGCTTTGACCTCTCCCTTAAAGCCGAAGCCGTGGTGGAGTATGGCATGGGCACCATGTATGTCTCCGAGCATTATTTTTTGTGGTGCCTGTCCGCGGCAGCCCTCTATGGCGGCGGCACCTCCGCTGAAAAAAAAGAGTACGCCGGCATCATCAGAAAAGGCCTTAAAAAATTCAAGCGCTGGTCGCGCAGCTGCCCGGAAAACTTTCAACATAAAGAACTGCTCCTGCGGGCCGAATGGGCCAGAATCAGAGACCGGCGGTCAGAGGCCATGAAACTGTATCATGAAAGCCTGGTTGACGCCCGCCAGAACGATTTTATCCATGAGGTGGGTCTGGCCGGCGAACTGGCGGCCAATTTTTATTTCGCGCTCAGTTATGATGAAATCGGCCGGGCCTATATAATTGAAGCCCGAAACGCCTTTCACCGCTGGGGCGCCACCGCCAAGGTCAGACGCCTGGAACAGCTTTATCCGGACGTGGGGTCCATCCTGCGGGTTCGCACCGGCACCGGCGACGAGACCTCCAGCACCATCACCGCCTCGGTCATCGACCTGTCGACACTGCGCAAAACCCTGAAAACCATTGCCGAAGAAAAAATTCATTCCCGGATGCTGGAAAAAGTCATCCGGGCCTCGGTCGAATTTGCCGGTGCGCAGCAGGGGATGCTGATCTTAAGAACCCGATCCACAAATGATTATGAGCAGGCCGAAGCCGGAGAAAAAGCGACGGATATCATCGACAGCCTTTTTGTGGAAGCCGAATGGAACGTCAACACCAAAACCATGACCATCATGCAGTCCACGCCGGTTGCGGACAAAGACACTATCTCCCGGGTGGCGCTTAATTATGTAGCCCGGTCGGCCAGAAGCGTCGTGATCCATAACGCCCAGGAGCCGCAGCAGTTGCTGCCCAAGCTCCAAACAGAGCCGTATATCGTGGAAAATGGCGTCAAGTCGCTGTTGTGCCTGCCGATTATGGCCAATGCCGGCGGCAGCGAAGATCTGGAGTTGATCGGATTATTTTATTTCGAAAATAATCTGACCAGTCACGCCTTTACCCGGGAACGCCTGGAAACCCTGGAAATTATTTCTCTGTCGGCGGCGGGCCGGCTGGAACTTTCCAAAAAAGCGGTAACTGACGGCCTGACCGAATTGTACAATCATGACTATTTTCAGAATATGCTCCAACAGGAAGTGCTGCTGGCCAAGCGCAAGGGCCGTGAGCTTTCCATGGTGATGATTGATATCGACCATTTCAAGCACTTCAACGATTCCTGGGGACACCAGGCCGGAGACCTGGTTTTAAAGGAGGTAGCCACCACCATCCGGGAAAGCTGTCGGGGATCGGATATCGTGGCCAGGTACGGCGGGGAGGAAATGGCCCTGCTGCTTCACGAAACCCCGCCCCGGGACGCTTTTAACCTGGCTGAAAACATCCGGCGAAAAATCGAAGCCCTGCGGATAACCTATCAGGATCAGGAACAATTGCGGGTAACCGTCAGCCTCGGCGTGGCCGGATTTCCGGTCCACGCCAAAGACCGGAAAAATATTGTCAAAAAAGCGGACGATGCCCTATATTTGTCCAAAAAAAACGGCCGGAACCGGACTACCTTGTCAGAACCTTCCGAAGGAAACGGCTGATCCGGGGACGGGTCCGGGAACTGGCCTGGGGACTGGTCCGGGGACTTACCCGGGCTAAGATCCGGGTTTGGCCACAGATCTGAAAATTCAAACCATGTCGGAGTCCGGCCGGGGCTGTAATGAGCTGGCCGAAAGTTTTTCATCTGACATCACGCTGGGGAATTTGAAAGGCTGTTTGAAAATAAAAATTTTTATAAAAAAGGAGAATGACATGCTTGACCTGATCAAAAAAACCATGTTTGCCGGCATCGGGCTGGCTTTAAAAACCAAGGAGGAAGTTGAAACAATTGCCAAAGAACTTGTCAAACAGGCGGAGCTGTCTGAAAATGAAGGGAAAAAATTTGTTAATGATTTTTTAAAAAGATATGATGAATCCCGCGATAAGCTGGAAGAAAAAGTGGAGCAAAGCGTCAAGGACGTCGTCAGCCGGTCCAGCCTGGCGACCCGGGATGAGTTGACGGAAATCCGGGACGAAATAAAAAAATTAAAAAAGGCCTCTGCCGTTGACCAGACCTGATATCACCCTGACCGCTAAGCGCCTGGTATAGCTTACATGCTGAGCATACGAAAAATTGGCATCATCGGCCGCACTTACCGCCACCTGACCCGTTACCGTCAAATTTTGACTGTCTTTTTCAAGTACGGTCTGGGCGAGTTCGTGGATCTGCTGAAGATCGAAAAATATATCGAAACCGGTCTTCAGCTGATTTCCAGCCGCCAGCGGGAACACACCCGGTCGCATACCCGGGCGGAAAGGGTCCGTCTGGCTTTTGAGGAGCTCGGCCCCACCTTTATCAAGCTGGGCCAGGTTCTGTCATCACAGCCCGGTCTGATTCCCATTGATATTGTCAGCGAACTGTCCAAACTTCAGGATGATGTTCCCCCGAGCGGTTTCGAGCCCATCGCGGAAAAGATTGAAACCGAACTGAAAGCCCCGGTTGATTCCATCTTTCAGAACTTTGACCGACGACCTTTGGCTTCGGCCTCCATGGCCCAGGTTTACACTGCCCACCTGCCGGAAGGCCAGAAGGTGGCCGTCAAGATTCAACGCCCCGGCATCCAGCAGACAATCGAGATTGACCTGGAAATTATGCTTTACCTGGCCGGGGTGCTGGAACGGAATATCGAAGAGTTTGCCACTCACCGGCCGGTCAAAATCGTGGAGGAATTTGCCCGGGTGCTGGAACGGGAGCTGGACTTTACAGTGGAAGCCACCAACATGGAACGCTTCAGCCGCCAGTTCGCGGACGATCCCACCATTTATGTGCCGGCTGTCTATCGTCAGTACACCACCTCCACCATCATAACCCTGGAACATATCGCAGGCATTAAAATATCCGATATGGCACGCCTGGAAAAAGAGGGTTACGATAAAAAGGAAATTACCCGGCGCGGTACTGATGTGACCATGAAGCAGGTCTTTATTCACGGCTTCTTTCATGCCGACCCCCACCCAGGCAATCTTTTTGTGCTGCCGGGCAATGTTATTTGTCCCATTGATTTCGGCATGGTAGGCAGTGTTGACCTGAAACATCGGGAGCTGTTCGTGGACCTGCTTGACAATCTGGTTAATATCCGTCCGTCCCGGGCGGCCCAGGTTCTGCTGCAAATAGCCATCTGGGACGATGAACCGGATGTGGGCAGCCTGGAAAGAGACCTGGCCGATTTTGTCAACCTCTACTTTTACCGGCCGCTCAAAGATTTACAAATCGGTGACCTTTTATATACGCTGCTGGATATGCTGACCCGGCACCGCCTGCGCATGCCGCCCAATGTTTTTCTCATGATAAAGGCTATTTCCACAGTTGAGGGTATTGCCCGGCGACTTGATCCGGAATTCGATATTATCACCCACGCCACCCCCTTTATGAAAAAAGTCAAGCTGGCCCGGTTCTCCCCGGGACGGGTGGCCGGAGAAATTATCAGCACTGCCGCCGATCTGGGGCATTTTGCCCGCCAATTTCCAGATGACCTGCTGGATATTTCCCGTCGTTTGAAAGACGGTAAAATCACCATCAACGTGGAACACAAGGGTTTTGAAAATCTTACCACCACCCATGCTCAGGTCAGCAACCGCTTGTCTTTTTCTATTATTATCGCGGCGCTCCTGATTGGTTCGGCCATGATCATTATCGCCAAAGTGCCGCCGCTGATGTTCGGGTTTTCAATGTTTGGTCTGATTGGCTTCACGGGAGCGGCCGTGCTGGGAGTCTGGCTGATGGTGGCTATTCTGCGCAAAGGCCGGTTATAAAAGTAAAAAGGAGTAGGGCCATGCTTTTGGACATGATTAAACACGCTAGTGTCAGAGTCAAATTGCTGTTGGGCGTGATCCCGATAACAGCGGTAATGATAACCCTGATGTTCTTTGTGCGAATGTCGGGAACGTCCTTCTGGGCGGTGGGGGTCCTGTTGCTTCTGACCCTGGTTGCCGCCATCTGGATAATTCTCGGCCGCCTGCTGTCCACGGTCAATGAAATTATTGAAATCGGTCGCAAGATTTCCGTGGATCTGTATGAACAGAAAAACGACCTGACCGCCCGGGTGCGGGAAACCCATCGCAGCGACCGGGAATACCGTCATGATGAAAAAGGGGAGCTGGCCAGGTGGTTTAACAAGTTCATGAAAAAAATGCAGGTAATCATGACCGTCGCCCGCGACCAGGCTTTGAAGGTGGATAATTCCGCGGATGAATTACTGGATATGACCAGCCAGATGACCAAGCTGATCGAGAACAACCGGACCAAGTCCAACGCCGTGGCCAGCGCCGCTGAAGAGATGAACGCCAACATGGAAACAGTCTCGGAGACCATGGATAAGGCGGCCGGCAACGTTAAAATGGTGGCTTCCTCCACCGAGGAGATGTCCGCTACCATCACCGAGGTGGCCAAGAACTCCGAAAATGCCAGCAGCAGAACCGGGGAGGCGGTATCCCAGGCCCGGGCCGCGTCCCACCAGGTGGAAGATCTGGGACGGGCGGCCCGGGAAATCGGAGAAGTGCTGGAAACAATCGCTGAAATATCCGATCAGACCAATCTGCTGGCTTTAAACGCCACCATTGAAGCGGCCCGGGCCGGTGAATACGGTAAAGGCTTCGCGGTAGTAGCCAATGAGATCAAGGAACTGGCCAATGCCACCTCCGAGGCCACCATGGAAATAAAGGAAAAAATCGAGGGGATACAAGCTTCAACCACTGGCACCATCACGGAAATCAGCCAGATCACCAATATTATCAATGATGTCAACGAAATGGTCTCATCCATTGCCACCGCCGTGGAACAGCAGACCACCACCACCCGGGAAATCGCCAGCAACATTGCCAAGGCCTCGACCGGGATTGATGATGTCAATGAAAATATCGCCCAGTCTTCCATGGTGGCGGCTGAAATCGCCAATGATATAGCTGCCGTGGACAAGTCCACCGGCAAAGTCGCCGACAAAAGCCGGGAAATTGACCACAGCGCGACTTCCATGAAGGAATCAAGTCGCAGTGCCAGGGAAATGTCCGGCCGGTTCATCCTGGAATAAGGAGCCGGTTCTGAAAAAAATATTTGTTTATTGATTTTCGCTATGATATATATCTGTTCCTGGTAAATACCGCTCAGGCCAAGGCACCTGAAATAAGGGTTTAACGAGATATAATGGAGGATAATTCAAAAATGGCTGAAGAGGCGATCAAACTTGGGAAAAAGAAAGAAAGTGGCTTTATTGAAGAAGTAAAAAAAGTGCTGCCCCAGGAAGGGAATCTGAATCTGTGCCTTACCTGCGGGGCCTGCGCCTCGGGTTGTCCGGCCACCGGCCTGGATGGCATGGATCCCCGTAAATTCTTGCGGATGGCCGCGCTGGGAATGGATGAAGAAATCAAAAAATCCGATTGGCCGTGGATGTGTACCATGTGTCAGCGCTGCATTTATGTCTGTCCCATGGAAATCAACATCCCCCAATTGGTCTACTACGCCCGGGCGACCCGGCCCAGAGAGGAAAGACCCAAAGGGATCCTGGGCTCCTGCGACATGGCCTTAAAAACCGAGGGGTGCAGCGCCATGGGCGCCACCTCCGAGGATTTCTCCTTTGTGGTGGAAGATGTCCTGGAGGAATACCGGGAAGCCCAACCGGAATTCAAGGACATGGAAGCGCCGATTGACAAGCAAGGCGCCGAATTCTTTTTAAACCAGAATTCCCGCGAACCGGTTACCGAGCCGGACGAGCTGTTGCCGCTGTGGAAAATTCTTCATCTGGCCGGGGTTGACTGGACCTACGGCTCCAAAGGCTGGGGCGGGGAGAACTACTGCATGTTTCTGGCCGAGGACAAGGATTGGGAGCATATCACCCGGACCTCCCTGGAGCATGCCCAGCAACTGGGGTGCAAGACCTATCTAAACACCGAATGAGGGCACGTTACCTTTTCTGTCCGGTCCGGACAGCAGAAATTCAACATCGAAAACAACCTGGAAATAGCAAGCATCTACCAATATTACGCCAAGTGGATCCGCGAAGGAAAGCTCAAGGTCAATTCCGACTGGAACAAGGACCTGGGCATCAAGTTTACGGTTCAGGACCCTTGCCAGATCGTCCGCAAAAGCTACGGTGATCCGGTAGCAGAGGACCTGCGCTTTGTGGTCAGATCGGTAGTGGGAGAAGAGAACTTTGTTGACATGACCCCCAACCGCTCCAATAACTTCTGTTGCGGCGGAGGCGGCGGTTTCCTCCAATCCGGTTTCAAGGAGAATCGCCTGGAGTACGGCCGGATCAAAGACGATCAAGTCAAGCGAACGGGAGCCTCCTATTGCATAGCGGCCTGCCATAACTGCCACGCCCAGATTCATGAGCTGAGCGAGCATTATGAAGGTCATTACGGCGTTGTGCATTTGTGGACCCTGATCTGTCTGTCCCTGGGTATCCTGGGCCCCAACGAGCGGGAGTATCTGGAAGACGACCTGAAAGAAGTTAATGTTTTTCATCCGGAAACAGCGATATAAACCGGATCTGAATCCTGTTGACCTGCATGGCTAAAACCGGATAACTAAACCGGGTATTTCCCGAATTTATCAAAAAGTTCATGAAAAATCCGGGCCCTGGCTGTCTCTGGTTCCGGCAGGAGATGATTGTGTCATTAAAAGTCCGGCACCAAGACGGTGCCGGACTTTTTTGTTCTGCGCGGGCGGGAAACTATTTATTGACCCGGTCCTTGAATCTGTATTAATAATTGAGAATGATTGCTGGCGGATTATTATCTTCCCGGAACACCGGCGGGCTGAAAGTCTGGTTGGGCCTGACTTGACCTGAATAATCATCAAAAAAAGGGTTGAATCTTTTGAAAGAACTCCATGTCCTCATACTCCGGGCAGTCGTCGGACTGATTTTCGCTTTTCTGCTGCTCCGGATTTTTTATCCCCAAGCCCCGGCCATCACGGCCGTCGGACTGGGTATCGTACTGGTCGGGCTGGCCTACCTGTTTGATTATCTGCGCAGCAGGAAATCCGGTTCATAAGGAGTGGCCGTGGAACAGTTGATTCTCGGCACCGCCGGCCACATTGATCACGGCAAATCCAGCCTGGTACGGATGGTAACCGGGGTTGACCCGGACCGGCTCAAGGAAGAAAAAGCCCGCGGCATAACCATAGAACTGGGCTTCGCCTCCTTGCAGCTTCCGGATGGTCGTCTGCTCGGCATTGTGGATGTGCCGGGTCATGAAAAATTTGTGAAGAACATGGTGGCCGGCGCGGCCGGGATTGATATAGTCGCCATGATTATTGCCGCCGATGAAGGGGTCATGCCCCAGACCCGGGAGCACATGGAAATCTGTACCCTGCTCGGTATTACCAGCGGACTGGTGGTCCTGACCAAAATCGACCTGGTCGATGAAGAACTCCTGGAGCTGGTCACGGAAGACATCCGCGATTTCACCCGGGGAACTTTTCTGGAAGAGTCGCCGCTTGTTTCCGTTTCCACGGTGACCGGCGAGGGCCTGGAGAACTTTGCCCCGACCGTGGCGAAAGTGGCCGCCCATATTCCTCAACGCAGCCAGACCGGTTTTTTTCGCCTGCCCGTTGACCGCGTCTTCAGCATGAAAGGCTTTGGCACCGTCATTACCGGCACCCTGGTTTCCGGGCGGGTCCGGACTGGCGACACCGTGTCCATTTATCCCGCCGGGACCAAAGCCAAGGTGCGAGGCCTGCAGGTCCACAGCCGGCTGGTTGAACAGGCCATGGCCGGCATGCGCACGGCGGTGAACTTTCAGGGCATGGAAAAAACGGAAATTTCCCGGGGAGACGTGCTCAGCGGCCCGGGCGCCCTCGTTCCCAGCTACATGCTGGATGTTCATTTTCAATACCTGGCCAGCAATGACAAACCTTTAAAAAACAGGACCCGGGTGCGAGTCCACTCCGGAACCAGCGACGTGCCCGGCTACGTAATCCTCCTGGACCGGAATGTTCTCGAACCAGGCGACTCGGCCCTGGTGCAGCTGCGGCTGGAAGCGCCCCTGGTGTGCGTCAAGGACGACCGGCTGGTGGTGCGGCGTTATTCCCCGGCGCGAACCATCGGAGGCGGCAAGGTCTTGAATCCGGTGCCACCCAAGCACAAGCGCCACCGCCAATCTCTGACCCAATCTATCCTGGCCCTGGACGACGCCCCTCTCGAAGAGGTTGTCCTGTTTCATTGCGGTCAGGCCCAGGCCCGCGGGATATCTCTGGCAATGTTGCGGGTAATGACCAACACCGGTGAAAAACAACTGGAAAAAGCGCTTGATTCCTTGCTCTCTTCCCAGCGGCTGGTCCTGGCCGACAAGGACAAGCGACGCTATCTCCATGCCGAGGTCCTGGCTACGGTGGCTGAAACAGTCTCTTCCACCCTGATGACCTTTCACGAAGCCAACCCTCTTAAAAAAGGCATGCCGCGGCAGGAACTGAAATCGAAAATCGAAAAGCAGGCCGGTGGCCGGGTTTTTGAACTGGCGTACAACCGTTTGTCAAAATCCGGGAAGCTGACTCAGGAAGGCGGCCTGGTGCGGCTGTCTGGCCATACTGTCTCTTTGCAGGCCGATCATTCCGACCTGCACCGGCGTATTATCGATATTTTCGAGGAGAGCGGCCTGTCACCGCCCTTATTAAAGGAGCTGAAAAATACTCTTCAGCCGCGGGCCGACGATCAGGACCTGAAGGACGTGCTGCAATTGTTAACCGCGGAAAGAAAACTGGTCAAGGTTAAAGAAGACCTTTATTTTTCGGCTACTGCCATTGATCGACTGGCCACGCAACTGACCGATTTTTTAAAGCAGCATCAGGAGATTACTACCCCGCAGTTAAAAGAAATGACAAAAACTTCCAGAAAATATACAATTCCTTTGATAGAATATTTTGACGCCATAAAGCTGACCATCCGCATCGGTGATGTCAGGAAGTTAAGGCGGTAGCCCAGAGGGAGAAGCTGCTTATGAACAATAATCAGGATTCCAACAATTCTTCCGGAAAAGAGTTTACCCTGTTCGCCTGGTGGCGTATCGCGGTGGCGCTGATCGCCGCGGTGCTGGTTCTCTGGATTATTCTGGAGGTAACGGGGCGTTTTGTTTCTTCGCCCGAGCCATCCGGCCGGACACCATCAACGAAAACATCAGCGGAAACCGCCAGCAAAGCCGAGCATCCGGCTCCGGCCCGGGGAGACGCTGATTCCGACCAGACGCATCCGGCGGCAACGGCAGCGGAAGGCTCTGAAGCCGGCAGCCATAAGACGGACCCGGAAAAGAGTTCCGGGGAGACCTCCGAGAAGGATTCAGCGGCACACCGGCCTTCAGAACCCGTGGTTCGTAAAGCGCCGGACATCAAAGGCCTGGCTTTTGTCAACGCCCTGATTGAGCCTCTGGATTATGAGCTCAATAAACGGTTTTGGGGCTGGCGACCCAATGATCTGATTGAATTTACCGATAATGTTAACAACATGCAGCGGGGCGTGCTGGAGGTTACCCGGCGGGCCACGGTAAGGCTGGCGGAAAGAATTTCCCGGACGGGCTCTACGGATGTGCTGGACCCCAATCTGGAATCGGCCATGAACTGGTTTATGGTAAAATCCGACAGTTTCTGGTTCCCTTCAGCCGAAAACAAGTACAATGACGGCCTGGATGAGATCAAACAGTATCGGAGCCGCCTGATCAACGGCCAGGCCAGTTTTCATAAACGGGCCGACAACCTGATTCCCCTGATCAGAGCCTTCGCCGATCTGCTGGGCAGTTGTGACGAGAACCTGGTTAAACAGACGGAAAATGACGGCAAACCCGTCAGTACTTTTGCCGCTGATAACTATTTTTATTACGCCAAAGGCGTGGCCGGCGCCATGATTCCCATCCTGGAAGCTGTGAGCGTGGACTTTCATGAAGTATTGGTCAGCCGGGACGGAGACGAGACCCTCCATCATGCCATTCACTCCTGCGAAGTGGCGGCTTCTCTCGATCCCTGGGTGGTTCTGGAGAGCGACCTGGATAGCCTCCTGGCCAATCACCGCGCCAATATGGCGGCCCACATCAGCCACGCCAGGTTTTACCTGGATGTGCTGATCAACACCTTGTCAACCTGACGATGGCCGGAAGTTATGTCGTTATTATAACAATCGCCTAACCAGATTAATGGCACAAGGAAGGAAAGGAGAAGCTTCATGATACAAAGATTAGCAGTCGGGCTTATGTTGACGCTGATGATGGTCTCGCTGGCCGGCGCCGCGGAGGTGGCCGGGGTTTCTTTGCCGGAGACCGTGACGCTGGACGACCAGGAACTGGTGCTGAACGGCGCCGGTATCCGGGAAAAATATGTTATCGGGTATGATGTATATGTGGCCGGCCTTTATCTGAAAGAAAAGTGCCGGGAGGCCGATAAAATACTTAACGCCAATGAGCCCACGATGCTGAGAATCAAGATCCTGACCGGCATGGTGACATCGGAAAAGTTCAAGGAGCACACCAGGACGGGATTTGATGAAGCCACCAACGGCAACACCGAGCCTATCGAGGATGAAATAAACCTGTTCATGCGGGCTTTTGCCGAAGAGATCAACAAGGGCGACCTGTTTGATATCCAGTATATTCCGGACCAGGGCTTCAAGGTGTTCAAAAACGGTAAAACAGAACCGGAGGTGGAGGTAACCGAAGGTGGCATGACCCTTAAAAAGGCTTTGTTCGGAATCTGGATCGGCCCCAGAACCGAAAAGCGCCTGCAGGACCTGGCCAGCGATCTACTGGACAAAGAATAAGCACGGCCGGCCATCGCCGCAAAACTGTCCGCAACCGCCAGAAAGCCCGTTCCCCTGGGGGAACGGGCTTTCTGGCGGGTATCATCCGGAGTCACCTGGCCGGCCTTAGCCGCCTTCCAACCTGTCAAAAGCGCCGGCAATGGCCTGTTTAAGAACCCGGGATCCGGCCGGTTTTCTGAGATACCCGTCAAAGCCGCATTCTTCAAGCTTGTGTTCTTCAAAAGAGGCAATATATCCGGATAAGGCGTAAATAATAATATGGGGATATTGTTTTTTAACGCGCCGGCATAACTCCAGACCATCCATACCCGGCATGCTCAGGTCGGTGATAATCAGCGGAAAGTAATCACTGGACAGGATGGCCAGCGCCTCTTCCGAGGATCCGGCGGTTTCAACGCCGAAACCAAGCTTGGTGACAAACCGCTGCATGATATCCCGCTGAGAGCCCTCGTCGTCGATGACCAATATTTTTTTTTCCACCATACCGGCTTAATTTCCTCTATATCAGGACCATGCCCGGCGACCAGAACCAGCCCTGCCGTCCCGGGGTTGGCAACATGAAGTGTCCGGGTCAGGTCAGCAATGATTCCGCCACCGAGACGCTGCGATCGCCAAGCATATTAACGTAGCTGCCCATTTCATTGTCATACCAGCCGAAGATAACCGTCTGGGTAACCGGAACCCGGAGAACAGTCTCCGGCAGGGAGGACAAAACCGCCTCGCCTAATCCGGGCACCTGCTCCAGGTCAATGGCTACTTCCGCCGTCCGGGTGTGAGTTTCACTTCCTTCGATAATAGCCGCGGCCCGGGGAAATCCGATGATATCAGAAGAGACGTTCTGCCGATCGGTATACCGCAGGTAATCGCCTGGCGATTCCGAAGCTGTCTGCCGGTAGATGGTATTGATGACTTCCCGGCTGACAGCTTCGCCGGTAACTTTTTCCTGTAAATTCAATACCAGAATAATCAGGGAACCCGTAGTATTGGGAATTCTGACGGACTCCGCGATAAAACCGATTTTCCGCATTTCGGGAATAACCAGCCGCAGGGCCTTGGCCGCGCCGGTGGTGGTCAGGATAATGTTATTGAACACGCTCCGGTTTTTGCGCAGATCGGTTTTGCCCGCCTGGGGAAGTTTATCCAGGACGTTCTGGCTGGCCGTGGCGGCATGAATGGTCGCCATGGAAGCTGAAAGAATTTTCTTGTACCCAAAGTGATCCAGAACCGGTTTGATCATATGCGCCAGGCAGGTAGTCGTGCAGGAAGCGTTGGAAAGGATGCGGTGTTGACGGGGATCATAATCGTGTTCATTGATGCCCATGACGGTGGTAACAGCGTCTTCCGGCATTTTGGACTGGGGGTCTTTTATCTTGAAGGGCGCCGACACAATGACTTTTTCAGCTCCGGCCTCAAGATGCCCCCGGACGGCACCCCGGGGTTGATCGGCCGGCAGGGTCGGGTCGAGAAAACTACCGGTGGTATCCACGACCAGCCGCGCCCCCTGCTCGCCCCAGCCGATTTCCAGGGGATTTCGCCCGGACCGCAGAAAGCGGACCCGGACACCATCTATGACCATTTCCCCGGAATCCTCATCCACTTCGGTAATAACCGGTTCGGCTTGTTGGCCATATAAAAAATGGCGAAGATGGCCATAAGTGGAATCACGGCTGATATAATGGGCAATGTCATGCAGAGAAGTCCCGGCCTGACGTCCGATGTTGACCACGATTTCATCAAAAAATTTACGGCCGATATGATGCCATAAAGTCAGCTTGCCGATTCTTCCCAGGCCATTAATGCCAAGTCTCAGAGAATTTTGAGCCTCCATGGTTCTCTTGCCTCCTTCTTTTTTCGCCGGGTTACCCCGAATATTTCATGAATTTTTTCGACTATAGTTGGTTTATTTATAAAATTCAATTAGTTATTAATGATTTCAGGTTCTTTTTCAAAATACAAATTGTAACTGGCTGTTCAAGGATTTTTCACCATTTAAGTATCGAAAAAATTCACCCTTCGGGCGAGTCACCTTGGGCGCATCTGCTGTGTTGCAGGCCGCTCGCGGTAGATTTACTACAGCTTCGCGTCCCGCGCCTTGCAGCTGCGCCCAAATCGACTCGTGAAATATCCGGGTTAAAACGTCGCTTCGATCCTTTTTGTTTTCAAAGCTCCCTGGTAAACGGTGCCTTCCGAGCCGTCAATACTGATATAATCACCGGATATCAGTTGAACGTTATTGAAGCGGCAGGTTTTTTCGGTTTCCTGGCAGATCAGGTTGCCGCATCCCACCACGCAGGTTTTCCCCAGGCTGTGAGCCAGCACCGCGGCGTGGGAAGACAACCCGCCGCGGGCGGTCAGCAGGCCGTCGGCGCCGGAAATTTCCCGGATATCATCCGGAACGGTGTCCCGCCGGACCAGGATAAGATGGCTATCGGGCTCTACCCGCGCCCATTGATCGATTTCTTCCAGAGAAAAGACAATCCGGCCGCTCATGGCGCCGCCGCTGACACCGACGCCCTGACCGAGGAACTTGTCTCTTTCCAGCACGTCTTCCGGATCAAAAATGGTAATGCTCTTCCGCTCCCGGATGGTCATGTCCCGGGCCTGGAGCAAGTAGATATCTTTTTTGTCCGGACTTTCAAAGGTAAACTCGATTTCCTGGGGATTCCAGCCCTGTTCGTAGATCAGTTTTTCCACCTGCCGCTTGAGGGCGTTGTATATCTCCGGGAAATGGGTCTCCAGGGTGATGTCGGTCTTACGCTGTTCCACCTTTTTCTGCACCAGCGAAATGGGCAGGGTGGTCACCAGTCCGGCCACCACGTCTTCCCCCTGATTACCGATGGTAAAATCCCCCCACAGCTGGACGGCTTCTCCGGACAATCTCGGGCTGTGCGTGAAGAACACGCCACTGCCGGAACGGTCGGAGATATTGCCGTAAACCATGGCCTGGACAGTCACCGCCGTGCCCCAGTCATCAGAGATGCCCACGATTTTTCGGTAAGTCTGGGCTTTCTGGGAATGCCAGGAGTCAAACACGTTTTTAATGGTGACATACAATTGTTCAAAGGGGTCGTCCACTACCTTGACGCCCGCCTCTTCAATCTCTTGTTTATAGGCGACCGCGATGCGCTCCATCTGATCTCCGGAAAATTCTTTTTTCAGCGGCACGTTCCACTTAGCCTTGTAATCGGACATGATGGCGTCAAAGTCGTCCCGGCTCAAACCGAAGGCCATGCCGTAGCATTGCAGAAAACGGCGGTAATTGTCCCAGGCAAACCAGGGATTGTGATATTTTTCGGCCAGCCCCCGGGTGATTTCCTCGTTGATACCGACATTTAAGGCCGTGTCCATCATGCCCGGCTGAGAAATAGAGGCGCCGCTTCGAACCGATAAGAGCAGGGGATTGTCCGGCTTTCCGAACAATTTGCCGGTTTCCTGCTCCAGTCGCTCAAGATTCTCCACCAGCGCCTGCCTGAAAATATCTTCAGCCGGCTGATAGCTGTCGATAATCTCCCGGCATTTAAACACTTCGGTGGTGATGATAAAACCCGGCGGAATTTTACAACCGCAACCCTTGAGGCTGATCAGATTAAAACCCTTGTTGCCCAGGTAGATGATGCCGTAGTTTTTGCTTTCTTTTTCGTCGATGCGGGCGATGATCCGGGCCGGATCATAATTTAAAAGCCGTTCCAGCCTGTCCTTGGGCAAACGGCTCAGCTGGTGAAAAAGCACGTTCAGAATGCGGCTCAAAAAAAGATCCAGCTGAGCCAGGCCCAGGGAAAGGGCGATTTTTTCCCGGAAAAAGATCTCCGAAACCCGGTGAACCATTTTCTCCCGGTCCAGGCGGCCGGCCTGGCCGTTGGCGTCACTATCAGGCAGATATTTATCCAGAAAACTTTCCGGAGGAAGAGAGGGAATGATTCTGGAAATATTCTTACCGTGAAGATTGTGAAAATGGTCGTTGATGATATTTTTCACGGCCGTGGCAATCTTTTTAAATATATCAATAAACTGCGTAAAAGAAAAACCCCGGGTTTTAAGAGCGTGCGAAAACAGGTCCAGCTGACTGGTAATCTCCTTGGTGGAGAAACCGTCCAGGGCCAGGGCCCGGACCAGCAGCTTCAGACGGCTGTAAATTTCAAAAAAAGTGGTCTTGGTGATGAGGCTTAAATCAATATTATCGATGATTTCTTCGAAGAGCACGTTAACCAGGGCTTCCAGGCGGAAGGACAGTCCCAGGGCGTCGAATTTGGTCTCCCGGTAGCTGCCGTACATGGAGGGAATGTCAACGGTAATATGTCGTTTTTCATAAATATTCTGCTGTATTTCAAATTGTTTGTCTGACAGGATCAGCTTTTTGAGAGATTTTAAATAATCAAGCAGCCGGGCCGTTTTTTTGCGGGGGTCGTCCTCGGCCAGAGCCTGTTTCAGAATAGTGATATCCGGAAACCAGCTGGTGTCAAGCTGGGCGATATAGTGGTCGATCTCCGTAAACCCGATATTGTACTTCTGATCCAGCAATTTGTAGTAAGCCACGGCCAGGGCGGCACGTTTTTTGTCATGCCCGGCTACGTCGGGTACCTGTTGGCACAGTTCCTCGACCCGTTTACTGTCGGTGGACAGCAAGCCGCGGGGCAGCTTGATACCATCCTGGACGAAATATTTGAAAACAGCGTGCAGGCCGTTTACGTATTCACTGTTTTCGTCTATCTGAGCGTACATTTCCGGGGGCAGATAAGGCTTGATAACCGGTTTTTCACGGGTCAACCAGAAATAAATGGCCGCCTCCATAAAGGCGATAAGCCGGTTGCTGCCTTCCACGTGCCCCTGCTTTCTTAAAAAATGAACCAGGGGGTCTTTGCGGTGACACAACTCGTCGATTTCCGTGGAAATATCGCGCAACTCTCCTTCGGCGCCGATATCATTAAAGAAAACCGGAATTAATCGCGTCAGTTGTTTGACCAGGTTGTAAACCGGCGCTATCTGGCTGTTCAGCAGGGTGGTAATGTCCCTGGGGAAAAGGTCGGTATCCCGGATGAGAACCCCGCTGACTGAAAGGTGAATGATCAGAGCCGAAAGCAACCGGGTGGACTTCTTGGGATTCAATTCTATCAGCGTCAGCCAGGTCCTGATATTCTGCAGATGAGCCTGGTTGGCCTTAATCTTCCAGTCATTATCCACGCCCTCTATCCGGGGAGGATGAAAGCCCAGGTCAATCACCGCGTCTATAAAATAGTTGATCAGGTCCGTGTCTTCGGTCCGGTAGACGTTTTTGCCGATGTTAAGCACGCAATTCAGAGCCGTGTCGGGGAAGCGGTTGGTTTTTTCTTTTAATATCTGGAAAGTGCGCTTGATCAGCTCCCGGCTTTTGGTGACCCGCTCTTTTGTGATCAGGCTGGACAGGGTAGAATTTATCTCCCGCAGGGATTCTTCGTGCAACACCGACAGGCCGGGTGTGTTTAAAATAAGGAACAGCGCCAGCAGCTTCCAGCGATTACCCTTGTTTCCCGGACCACCCGCTCGCAGCAGCTCACCGGGGATGCGGCGATAAGCGGACACGAAAAAATCATAGCCCGGCAAATCCAGCAGCAGGCGGCAGGTATCCAGGGCGTCCTGATCTTCCCGGCTTGAAATCTGATGGAGCCGGGCCGCGAAAAGGTTGATCTGTTTATGGGAAATTTCCTGAACCAGGGTCCGGACCCGCTCCAGGTCACTGGAGGAGGTGTCGTTTAAATCGCTTATTTCCTTTTGAAACCATTTTACGCCATCTTTTTCATGACGCCAGTAACGGTAAACATTATGAAGATACTTGATCAGCAGAGCGTTAACAGGGCCGAAATCACGGCTTCCCAACCCGGGATTGTTCAGCAGATTACCGGCGATGGTACCGATCTGATAATAACTTTTCACAAAAGCGAAAAAGTCGTCCCCCTCCAGACGATAGACAGCCTCGCAGGCATGATGTAAAACCGGGACAAAGTCCGAACGGTCCACCTTGGTCAGGCGGGATAAAAAAAGCAGCAGGTTGTCGGCGGCGTCGTTTTTTATCTCTGGCAGGCGGGAAGACTTGACGGCACCGGCCAGGATATTTACATAAAGACTCGCGGCCTCAGGGCCCTTATCATGATTTTGCAGCTGATGAAAGTAATCCAGAGAAAAGGTTCGAGCTTCCTGAACAATGAACTGCCAGTTTTTATAAGGGTGGGACAATTCTTTTAAAAAAGTTTCAATCCTGTCCTGGAGCCCGTAATACCTGGACATGACTTCACGCAGGACCAGGTAGCGCTCCTCAATATCAACATCGACGTGATAACTGGCCAGATTAACTTCAAGTGCTTTTGATTTTACAGTCATTTTAATTGCCGGTCATGATTGACGGCTTCGTAAAAAGTCCAAATTGCCGCATGGCGGCCGGCTGCGTTACGCGCAATCACTCAGAATTTCACGTACGCTAAGTACGCTGCATTCTTCGTGATTGCGCAAGCCTTGATCTTGAACTTTTTACTTTGCCGTCCCAATTTGGACTTTTTACGAGTACATCATGATTAAAATCAAAACGGAAAAACCTGTCCGGATTTCGGAGAAATTTTCGGTTTCAGGCCAAGCGACACCTTTCCTCCCGCCCCGGTTCTTCCTGA
>JBKHHL010000023.1:0-23440 GCA_046539175.1 Desulfosudaceae bacterium | reverse complement strand
CCGCCACGGGGTTAACCCGGATATTCTATGAAATATCCGGGTTAAATCGTCTTGCTGGCGGAAAGGGCGGTCAGAACGACTTTTTGTTGCAGGCGTTCTTTCAAGCCAACCGGATGTGTCAGCTGGAGGCGTTCCAGGTAGGGAGCGGCCGCCTCGGGTACGGGCCGCAACATCCGGCCGGCCAGAGACGCGAACGTGGCCAAGCGTTTCTGGCCGGCTTTCTGCTTGAATCGGCGCAGGGAGCCGGCAATGGCGATCTCCTCGTCCGTCAGTTCCGTGCCCAGGGGAAAGCTTTTAAACAGCCCGGCCTGGCGATAGGCGGCCAGCTTGTCGGCCAGGGCCTCCGGGTAGTTGTTCCGGTACTGGTCGGGAATACGGTACGATGGCGGGATCTTGCCGGCCTTTTGAGCTTTTTGCAAAAGATCGTCCTGGAAGCGGGAATCGGCAATGTTGATCAGCTGCTTGGCTATTTCCTGATCCACCTTACCGCGCAGATCGGCGATGCCGTATTCGGTCACCACGATATCCTTGAGGTGCCGGGGAATGGTGGTGTAGCCGTAGTTAAAAACAATGTTGGACGACACGCCGTGGGCGCCGTCGCGGACACTTTTAATCATCATGATCAGACGGGCGTCCTTAAGGGCGTGGGCCATGGATACAAAGTTGTACTGCCCCCCCACGCCGCTGATGACGCGGCCGTCTTCCAGGGCGTCGGAAGCAATGTTGCCCATCAGGGTGATTTTCATGCCGGCGTTGACAAACCGGGCGTCCCGGCGCTGCAGCTCCTTGATCCGCTGATCCCCGTAAAGTTGGTTGACGTAAGCCACGCCGGTCATGGAAAACTGCCGGCGCTCCTCCTCGCTCATGTCGCGCAGGGCATCATAAAAACGGTTGGGGCCGATGAAAAAGCTGCCGTGGGAAACAATGCCGTTACGGAGATGCTGGCCGATACAATTGGCCAGAATTCGTTCTTTTTCCGTCTCGTCCCGCAGGTCAGCGGAATAAGACTCCTGGCCGTCGCTGATTCGGTAGGCGTCGTAGCGCAGTTCCGGTTTGAAGAAGCCGCAATTTTGCAGGCTGAGAAATTGTTCTTCCCGCAGGATCGGGTGGAGAGAGGGATCCTGCAGAATGGCCCGGGCGGCTGGCGCGGTGATGGTTTCCGTCAGCACCCCCTCATTGATAGCTTTTTGAATAATTTCGTCCGTGTAGACCTTTCGTTTGAGGATGCCCCCCTGGTACAGATCGAGGAAGACGCCCACCAGCATTTCCGTGGAACCGTACAACCCCTGCTCAAAGGAGCCCAGTCCGCCGACCCGGTCAATCAGTTTTTGATAACGTTTGGTCAGACCGAGACTGTTGATTACTTCACGGTAAGTGGCGGGATCGTGGTGGCGCAGCAGCAGGCTGCTGGAAATGGCGTCTCCCAGGGAGCCGATGCCGACCTGGAGGGTGCCGCCGTCTTTTATAAGAGTACTGACATGGAGGCCGATCATATGGTCGGTTACGCTGACCGGCTGCTTGGGAACGCTGAACAGGGGCGTTTCATAATCGGGGTTGTCAATGATGATATCAAAGGCGCCGGCCTCATGAACGGCATCGCCATACATGAACGGCAGCTGGTTGTTGACCTGGGCGATACGGAGATGGGGGATACCGCGGCGGAGAAGTTCGGGGTAAAATTCCAGCAGGTCAAGCCCCAGGTCGGCGTTGCAGCTTTCGCTGTAACGGGTCTGGCCGTCAATCTCCTTCTTGGCAACCATCTGGCAGAAGACCACCGCCCAGTCCGGTTTATCTTCCAGGACTTCATTGATCATATCCCGGACAACGTGGGTGTAATTGGAGCTGTAATGATTCTGTTGAGCCAGGGTAGTGTTGATAAAAGAACCGGCCTTGAAATAAAATTCTTTCAGGGCAACGTTGGCTGGAATGTCGTTATGGCGCAGATCAATCATGTATTCGAAATCCGGGACGCCCTTCCAGATCCTGTCCACGATGGGCCTCATGACCCGTTGCTCCAGCTGGCTGGAGGGGCTCGGTTTCTCCAGGGACAGGGCCGTGGCGATGACCAGCTGTATTTCGGGATCGGCCTTGGCGCGGCGGTAAACTTCATTGGCGAAATAATGGGATTTGCCCAGAGCCAGGGGCAGGCCGAGGACCAGTTTTTTGCCGCAGACCTCAAACATGTAGTCCACGCACCGCTCCACGTTATCTATAAAGCGGGTCTCTTTTTCCATGATGTTAGTGATCATGTCCTGGTTGTCCATTTTCATAAAAATTTTCTCCTGACGGCTTTGTGAAAGTTCCGGACCAGTGATTTGTCCGGATGGCGCGGGGCTTTAAAGACCGGCCAAAACCGAGCTCAGACCCGAGCCCCGCCGAAGGACTTTTTACGATTATATCAATATTTAGAATAGGTTATAAATAACATAAAGATTCCAACCAACTGCCAAAATTCAGATAAAATATTCTACATAGCTTCCGGATAAATTTGTTGTCAATGAAAAAACCAGGGAAATACCGGAAAACTATGTTTCGGCCGCCTTGGGGGTGGAGCCAGGGGCTCGGGCCCAAACCGACTCCTGAAATATCCGGGTTAGTTGCCAATATTTCCTGAAAATTTTATGAAGCCGTAATGCTTGATAAATTAAGCAGGATGTCTTATTGTAACCTGATTCAGGTTTTTTTAACCCTGATATTTCACCTGTTGATCCCGCCGGGAGGGAACGGCAGCTGCGTCCCAATCGACTCGTGAAATATCCGGGTTAAAGAAACGGTCAGACCGGAATTCAAGTTCGAAAGGCGCTGCCAAGGGCGCCGACCAGGAGACCAGGGCCGCCATGCCGAAATCGACAGATTCGTCAGAAAAACACCTCACGGTCATAACCACCCACGTCAATGCTGATTATGACGCCATCTCCTCGGTGCTGGCGGCCCAGAAGCTGTACCCGGGCTCGGTGGTAGTGCTGCCGGGATCCAATGAGAAAAATCTGCGTAATTTTTTCATTAACTCCATGGTTTACCTGTTCAATATGAAAAACGCCCGTGACATCGATTTTGCCGCGGTCAAGCGGCTGGTAATCGTTGACACCAACCATACCAGCCGGATCGGGATTCTGGCTGAACTGCTGGACGATCCCGGCCTGGAGGTTCATATTTATGATCATCATCCGCCGGAAGACAGCGATATCAAGGCCGTGGTGACAGTGTCCGAGCCGGTCGGGGCCACGGTTTCGATCCTGACCCGGATGCTGCGGGAAAAGGGGGCGGCCATCTCCCCTGACGAAGCCACCGTCATGTGTCTCGGCATTTACGAGGATACCGGCGCCTTTACCTTTGTTTCCACCACACCCGACGATTTTGAGGCGGCCGGATTTCTGGTCTCCCGGGGCGCCTGCCTCAACACCATTGCCAACATGATTACCCGGGAAATGACCCCGGAGCAGGTTGATATCCTTAACAGCATGATCAAAAATTCCCGGGTCCACAACATCAATGGCCTGGAAGTCGTCATCAGCAGCATTGCCACCGAGGAGTACGTCCCGGATTTTGCCTTTCTGGTTCACAAGATGCAACGCATGAAAAATCTGAATGTGATTTTCGCGGCGGCCCAGATGGGTAACCGCATCTATCTGGTGGGCCGGTCCAGGGTCCCGGAGGTCAACGCCGGCGATATTCTTATTCCTTTTGGCGGAGGCGGTCACGCCTTTGCCGCTTCGGCCAGCATCAAGCGCCTGACCCTGACCCAGGTGGAGCAGCAGTTGATGAAACTGCTCAACAAGCAGATCCGGTCCACCACCCGGGCCCGGGATGTCATGTCCTCACCGCCCATTTCCACCACGGCCGATACCGATTGCCGCCAGGCCGGCGATCTGCTGGTCCGGTATAACGTCAACGCCTTGCTGGTAACCGATCGGCCGGATCAAAAGGGTCGGGCCGGCAACCTGCTGGGCTATATTTCCCGCCAGGTCATTGAAAAGGCCATTTATCATGATCTGGGAGAGTCCCCGATCGGAGAATACATGACCACCGATTTCCTGCCGGTGGGACCGGATGATGAGCTGTCCCTTATCCAGGAGCGAATTATAGAAAATCATCAGCGGATTGTGCCGGTGGTGGAAAAAGACCTCATCCTGGGGGTGATTACCCGTACCGATCTTTTGAACCTGCTGGTTTCCCGGAACAAGCGGGAAAAAGAGCGTCAGCCCCAGCAGATTGAGGGCGCAGTCCATCCGAAAACAAAAAACATAAAACGGTTCATGTCCGAACGCCTGCCGCAACCGGTCATTGATATTCTGGAAAAAGCCGGTCAGGCCGCCACCGATCTCGGCTACAGCGCCTATGTCGTGGGCGGTTTCGTCCGGGACCTGTTTTTATATCGCAAAACGGAAGATGTCGATCTGGTTATTGAAGGCGACGGTATCGCTTTTGCCCGGACCTTTGCCGAAATAATGGGGGCGCGGGTTCATTTTCACCATAAATTCGGGACGGCCGTGGTTATTTTTCCCGATGAATCCAAGATCGATGTCGCCTCGGCGCGCCTGGAATATTACCAGTTCCCGGCGGCTCTGCCGACCGTTGAAATGAGTTCCATCAAGCTGGATCTGTTTCGGCGGGATTTTACCATCAACACCCTGGCGGTTTACCTCAACCCGGACCGGTTCGGCACCCTGGTGGACTTTTTTTCCGCCCAGAGGGACATCAAGGAAAAAACCATCCGGGTGCTGCATAATCTGAGTTTCGTGGAAGACCCCACCCGGGTCTTCCGGGCCATCCGGTTTGAGCAGCGGTTCGGGTTCAGCATCGGAAAAATGACTTCCGGGTTGATTGAAAACGCTGTCAAAATGAATTTTTTCAGTCGCTTGAGTCGTCGCCGGGTGTTCGCCGAGCTGTGCCAGATCCTGGAGGAAGAAGATCCGGTGCCGGCCATTGAGCGCCTGGCCGAGTTTGAGCTGCTGGCGGCGGTGCATCCCGCCATCACCATTGATAAAAAAATCGTGGCCACCTTGAATTCGGTCAAGGAGGTCCTGGCCTGGTATGATCTGCTCTTCCTGGAAACGGCCTACTCGCGCTGGGCGGTCTATTTTCTGGTGCTGATCAACCGCTGTGACGAATCGACCAGCCAAGAGATCTGCCGGGAATTCGAGTTGAACCGTCGTCAGCTGGCCCTGTTTACCAAAGAACGGCTGGAAGCCAACCGCTTTTTGTCCTGGCTCAAGGGCAACCAGCCGGTCAAAAACAGTCAGTTGTATGAGGGGATCCGGGGCTTTTCCACGGAGCTCATTTTGTATATCATGGCCATCGCGGAAAATGAAAAAATCAAGCGGCAAATTTCCCGCTATATCCTGCAACTCCAGGACGCCCGGACCATGATCACCGGTGAAGATCTGTCCCGGCTGGGGATTCCCCCCGGACCGGTTTACGGCCGTATCTTTAAAAAAGTGCTGCACGCCCGGCTGGACGGTCTGGTAAACAGCAAAAACGACGAATTGGAACTGGTCCAACGCTATGCTGGAAAATTTTGACTTTAATCGTGTTATAGTTATGCTGCTGCCGCTGATCTTCGCGGTCAGCCTGCATGAAGCCGCCCACGGACTGGCCGCCATGAAAATGGGCGATGATACCGCCGCCCGGGCCGGACGCCTGACCCTGAATCCGATGCGCCATCTGGATCCGGTCGGATCAGTGCTGCTGCCGCTGCTGCTGGCCCTTTCCGGGGCGCCTTTCATTATAGGGTACGCCAAACCGGTACCGGTCAATTTCGCGCGGCTGAACTCCTGGCGGAAAGGTACTATCTGGGTTTCCCTGGCCGGTGTGCTGGCTAATCTGGCCTGTCTGGCGGTTTCGGCGGTGGCTTTCCGGTTGTTGTTCGCGCTGACATCGGACTGGAACACCACCAGCCAGGTGACCCGGCTCATCGTCACCGATTTGCAGCTGATCCTGGGGTTCAGCGTGCTGATCAACGCCATCCTGGCGGTTTTCAACATGATTCCCATCCCCCCCCTGGACGGCAGCAAAGTGCTGCTGGTCTTTCTGCCGCCGGGAATCAGAAAACGGTTTGCTTCCATCGAGCGTCTGGGTATAATACTCATCCTGGCGTTGCTGCTACTGAAGGCCGATTGGTTTTTCGCCATCATCTGGTTTTTTATCATGCCGCTGCTGATGGTGGCGCTGGGCAGTGACGGGTTAATGTTTATCGCCAATGCATAGGAGAAGGTATGACAGAGAAACAACGGATATTGAGCGGCATGCGTCCCACCGGCGCCCTGCATCTGGGTAACCTGCACGGCGCCCTGCGGCAATGGATCAAGCTTCAGGAAGAGTATGACTGTTTTTTCTTTATCGCCGACTGGCACGCCCTGACGACTGATTATGAAAACCCCGGTAATCTGGCCGAATATACCCGGCAGATGGTGACGGACTGGCTCAGCGCCGGTCTGTCGCCGGAAAAGAGCACCTTTTTTATTCAGTCCCAGGTCAAAGAACATGCCGAACTTTTTCTGATTCTATCCATGCTGACGCCGACCGCCTGGCTGGAGCGCAACCCCACCTACAAGGATCAGATGTCGCAACTGAGCGAAAAAGATATCGCCACCTTCGGTTTTCTCGGTTATCCCGTGCTGCAGGCGGCCGATATCATTATGTATAAGACCAACCTGGTGCCGGTTGGGGAAGACCAGGTCCCCCACGTGGAAATCACCCGGGAGATCGCCCGGCGGTTCAATCACATTTACGGGGAGGTTTTTCCCGAGCCGCAGCACCTGCTGACCAAAACTCCCCGCCTCCTCGGGCTGGATCGACGCAAGATGAGCAAAAGCTATGGTAACGCCATTTACATGTCCGATTCGCCGGAAGCCATAGCCGAAAAAACAGCCCGCATGATCACCGATCCGCAGCGGGCCCGGAAAAGCGATCCCGGTGATCCCACGGTCTGTAATGTTTACGAGTTTCATCGGTTGTATACGGAGGAGGAGGTGGTTACTGAGATCGGTGAATCCTGCCGGTCCGCCGCCATCGGCTGTATAGAATGCAAAAAGAAGCTGGCCGAAAGCCTGGCCCGGGGGCTGGCGCCGATTCGCGAGATCAATCTCTATTATCATGAACGGCCTCACCTGGTCGATGAGATAATCAGCCATGGTACCAGGCAGGCCCGCCTGGTCGCCGAGCGGACCATGACGGAAGTGCGCCGGGCTATTTCTATCCGACATGATATAATCCGATAATGGATAAAGAAACCATGTCGTCAAACGATGACGCCTACCAGATTAAGACCGAAATTTTTGAAGGACCCATGGATTTACTGGTCCATCTGATCAAAAAGAACGAGGTCAGCATTTACGACATCCCCATCGCCGGCATTACCAGTCAGTTTCTGGAATATATTGAGTTGATGAAACTGCTCAACATTGATTTTGCCGGTGATTTTCTGTTTATGGCCTCCATTCTGACCAATATCAAATCCCGCACCCTGCTGCCCCGGCACAGCCAGGACGACCAGGAAGATGAAGATCCCCGGATGGAAATTGCCCGGGCTCTGGAAGATTACCTGAAAATCAAGACGGCGGCTGAAGATCTCAGCAGCCGGGAGCGCCTGAACGAAGACCTTTTTGTCAGGACCACCGACAAGAAATCCCTGGTTGATGAGGGTGACGAAGAGATGATTTCGGTTGGTCTGTTCGAACTTATTGACGCCTTTCAGAATGTTCTTGACAAAATGCCGTCGTCTTCGAAAATGGTACTTTCCGGGGATGAAATATCCATTAAAGACAAGATAAATGAAATAGTGGATCGGCTGGAAAAGGTCAAATCCCTGACCTTTGAGGAGCTTTTTTCCGATGCCGCCGGTAAGAACGAGATCATCGCCATTTTTCTGGCCCTGCTGGAAATGGTCAAGATGAACCTGGTCGAAATCCGGCAGCACACGGCCAGCGGCATCATCCGCTTGTTTTATGTTTAATCCGGGATTCTGGAATTTCAACGGGATATGAGTGACGATCTGAAAAACATCATCGAAAGTCTTTTATTCGTGGCGGACTCCCCCCTGGGTCTGGATTCCTTGAAAAAGATTATTCCGGACAGAGAGGCCGGGGAGATACGGCAGGCGCTGGAAGAGCTGATAGCCTACTACGAATTCCGGCAGGGCGGCTTTATGCTTTACCAGGTCGCCGGCGGTTATCAGTTCCGGACGCGGCCGGACTACAAGGAATGGGTCAAAAGAATGCTGCGGCCGGCGCCGGTTCGTCTGAGCAAGGCGGCTCTGGAAACCCTGGCCATTATCGCCTATCATCAGCCGGTCATTCGCAGTGACGTGGAGCATATCCGGGGGGTGGATTCCGGGGCGATTATCCGGACCCTGCTGGAGCGCAGGCTGATTCGCATTCTGGGCAAAAAAGAAATTCCGGGCCGGCCCCTGATCTACGCCACCACCAAACGGTTTCTGGAGGTTTTCAATCTTCGCAGCCTGAACGACATGCCGAGCTTGAAGGAGATCCAGGAGTTCGGCCGGACCGGGGTGAGCGAGGAAGGTCCGGCGGAAGATGAGGCTAATCCCGGACGAGATGCGGGACCAGATCCCGGGGAGACGGAGGTGGCTTCGGAGACCGCGGAGCCGGTCGCTGTTCCTGATAATCCGGAGCAAGACGTGTTGATATCGGCAGACGATGAGTCTGAACATAGGGGTCAGGTGGCGTCCGGGCAAGAACCGTCCGGCCTGTCAGGCGAACCGGAAAAACCGCCCTTAAACAACCAGGACGATCAAAATAAAGAAAATGATGCTTGACGCGGTGCCGGCAGATTCAGTATAGTAAGGCAGATTTTTAAGGAACCCCACCCTGACGGGCGATTAACTCAGCGGGAGAGTGCTACCTTCACACGGTAGAAGTCACTGGTTCAAATCCAGTATCGCCCACCATTTACCTGCTCCCTTTTGGCGGTCAATAAGTCCGGACTCCGCCTGACGCCGAATAACAGCTTAAACATATTCACGAAGCTGACCAGAAACCAAAGAGCCGGTTTTTGCAAACCGGCTCCCGTGGTTATCTGGTTGGGTGGGTTGATCTTTTACGCAGGGGGTATAATTGGGGGCCATCCTGGAAACGTTGTTTCGCCCGAAAAAATTTATCAGAATTTGTAATGCACTCCAAGGGTCACGTTGATACCGCTCATGTACAAGTCGATGTCCGCGTTTGATTGTTCGTGCTCGGCAAAAATCATGGCATAGGCCACTTCCCAGTTAAAGCCCAGTTCCGGCAGCTCCTGGAAATTATATTCAGCTCCCATCAGGGGGCTGAGCATGGCAAAATCGCCATCTCCGTAGCCAAGCTCTTCAAGATCATATTTACCAAAGCCCAGTTCACCGCCGACATAGAATTTGCTGTGATCTTTTTCCACCAGAGCGTACATGGCCTGACCGTCCAGCAGCCACAGGTCGGCGTCCATCTCTGACCCGCCTGACTCGGCCGTTAAAGTTCCGGTAAAGAGGGTGCCTTCGAAACCAAGCTTGTCCATCCAGGTTCTGACGCTGACACCGCTGAGCATGTTATTACCACTGCCTATCAGGCCCTGGTAGCCGACACTCAATTCCTGCGCGCCCGCCGCGCTGATGCCGAAAATCAGAACCGCCGTAAAAGATAAAACCAGCAAGCGAATGTTCTTTTTCATTTTTTTCTCCTTTAATTATTTTTACGCAAGACCCGTTGCCAAGGCTGAACCGGCCCGGAAAGATTCATCCAGGTTCAACCGCACCTTACCATAAAAGGTAGGTATACTGATCCTACGGGTAAGTCAATCCTTTTTGACCGCCTGGTGAGGGAAATTCGGGTCGAATTGGAGTTTCCCGATTACATTCAGGATTTTTTCCGCAGTACTTTTTTGTCAATTTTTCCCACCGTGGTCAGGGGCATCTCCTCGATAATATGAACCCGTTTGGGAATTTCGTAAGGCGACAGGTGTTCTTTGGCGTAGTTGATGATCTCTTTTTTCAAGGCTTCGTGATCCGCGGCCAGGGGATGGCTGGACAGCGGCGTGACATAGGCTTCGACCAGTTCAGAGCCGGGACGCTCCGGGTTTTCCTGGCCAATGGTGGCGATTACTTCCACGGCCGGGTGCCGGGTCAGGATGTCCTCCACCCGGCGGGAGAAAACCTTGAAGCCGCCGACAATAATCATGTCCTTGGTGCGGTCAACGATGCGCAGGTAACCCTCCTCATCGAAGACAGCCACGTCACCGGTGTGCAGGTAGCCCTCTTCGTCAAAAACCCGCCTGGTCTCCTCGGGCTGGTTGTAATAGCCTTTCATTACCTGAGGACCCTTGACGCAGATTTCACCGGGTTCGCCGCGGGGTACCTTTTCGCCGGTAGTCGGATCTTTCAGGCAGATATCGGTATTGGGCAGGGGCAGGCCGATATGGCCCAGCTTCTTCTTGCCGGACATGGGGTTCATGGTCGTCAGGGGGGAGGTCTCGGTCATGCCGTAGACTTCCAGCAGCTTGCCGGCTCCGACAATGTTCTCCAGTTCCTGTTGAGACTCCTCCGGAAAGGGTGAAGCCGCGGAAATGCAAACTTCCAGGGAGGACTGGTCGAGTTTTTGAAAGCGGGGGTTGGCCAGCAGCAGCTGGTATAAGGACGGGACGTTGACCAGAACCGAAGGACGATAAGCCTCGATTTCCTTACAGATGTGATCCGTGTCCCGCGGGTTGGGAATGAGTACCTGGGTCCAGCCCAGGTAGACGCAGTTCTTATTGAAAAACAGGCCGGCGATATGAAAAAAGGGGAAACCGGACAACGCCAGGCCCTGTCCCTTTTCCCAGTTCAGCCAGTGCTGTGTTATGAGAAGATCGGCCACCACGTTGCGATGGGTCAGCATGGCCCCCTTGGGCAGGCCGGTGGTGCCACCGGTATACTGGATATAGGCGATATCATCGGGGGTCAGGTCCACGGCCGGATCAGTCTCAGGGTAAGTCTTGCTTTTAATGACAGCTTCCATTTTATATATGGTTTTACCGGGCAGCGGGCTCAACCGGCCGGTGGGTATTTTTCCCAGGCGCTTGCCCAGAAAGCGCTTGACAGCGGGTAAAAAACCTCCCACGCTGGCCGCCACTATCACTTTCAGATCCGGCAATTCATCGGCGATGGTGGTCAGCCGGCCGGCAAAAATAGCGTCCAGGGTCACCAGCCCCCGGGCCTTGGCGTCGGCCAGCTGGTGTCGCATTTCCCCGGCCGAAAGCAGGGGAGAGACGCCTGACACCGCGCAGCCGGCCCGAAGCGTTCCCAGCCAGGCAATGGCATATTCGGGTATGTTGGGCAGATTGATGCCCACCACCTCGCCTTTGACAAGGCCCTCCTCCAGGAGCATGTTCGCGAACCGGTTGGCGTAGCGATCCAGTTCGGCAAAGGTGATTTCCACGCCCATGTAGGCGAAAGCCGTTTTGTCGGGATGCCGGGCAAAGGCCGGCTTAATGGCATCGGTATAAGTGATCTCCCAGATGGACGGGTCAAGATCGGTTACGCCGGGATCATAGGATTTGGTCCAGAAACGGTCAGCGGTCATGGCTCCCCCTTGGTTTTAATTGTTGTTCCATCACGGTGTCGTCAGTTTCTTCCTTTAAGGTCTTTAATGGCCGTCACGATCAGGGGCAGGGCTTGCCCCGTTGTCATGGGAATATATACATCGGAAATCCGGGCAAAGGCGTTTTCATGAGGATTGACCACGATTACGCCGGCCCCTTTTTCCTTGGCTTCAAAGGGCAGGCCGGCCGCCGGGTAGACCGCCCCGGAAGTGCCCAGGGCGAGCATGATATCGCATTCCGCGGCCGCCTCAAAAGCCAGGGGCAGAGCCTGGATCGATTCGCCGAACATGACCACGTCCGGTCGCATGATGGCGGCGCAATGATCACATTTGGGCAGCAGGTCGATAAAAGCGGGCATGGTATATTCCGGCAGGTCGGAAAGACTGGCTATGGCCTCATGGAGCAGTGGTTTTCGGTCCTGTTTTCTGGTTTTATCGCAGGAGGTGCAGCGCATCCGGAAACCGTTGCCGTGGACTTCAATTACCAGGCTGCTGCCGGCTTCCTGGTGAAGGTTGTCGATGTTCTGGGTGATGACGGTTTTTAAAATACCCATGGCTTCCAGGTCGGCCAGGGCGATGTGGCCCGGATTGGGCTCGGCTTTTTCCAGGGCGGACAGCAGTTCCAGAAAGAAAGGCACGAACCGGCCGGGATCTTTTCCCAGGGCGGACAGCAGCCCTTCGGTGGTGCCGACTTCAGCCGGATTCAATTTGTCCCAGACTCCGCCGGGATCACGAAAGGTGGCGATGCCGCTTTCGGCGGAGATTCCCGCTCCGGTAGAAGCCGCCGCCCGGGAAGCTTCGGCGAGCATTTCCGCGGCCTGTCTGATGGCGGTAGTCGTATCCATGGCTCCTCCTCATGGTTTGGGGCTGTTTTTCCATTTTTTATAGGCAGAAAGGTCTTTTTCCAGCAGAAACAGGCACAACAGGGCCACGATAGCATCATCGATCTGGCCGTATCCGGGAATGTAGTCCGGAATAAAATCCAAGGGGAACAGCACATAAGCCCCGGCCCCCAGGAAAACCAGGATCGACCACAGAGGTACCCGGCGGTATTTGCCCAGGGCAAAATCCCTGATCAGGGCTGCAAGCAGCACTATATCCTCGACCAGGCGACCGATAATCCCCGTTTTTTGAAACCGACCGGGTGTTTGTTTTTCCGGCATGATTCTCCGTCACATTTTAACCAAGTTCTAATCAACCGGATTTATGGCAATAATGATCCGGTCCTCGGTGACATCGATAACCCTGATATGGCCGCCTTCGCCGGAAGAGGCCGCCAGGCTTTCGGCTAATTTGTCGCTGCTGACAGCGACAGAAGCGTTAAAAACAGCCTGGTTGACGGACATTTCCTGGAGCTGAAAATCGGAAATACCTGGTAAGGCCTCCATTTTTTTGCGAAGGAACTTGAGTCCGGCCAGGTATTTCTCCCCCTGGACAATGAGGCTGATGCTCCGGGTCCGACCGCTCAGGCGTTGAAAGGCGCTGGCCAGGTCCGGAGCCAATTTGTCCGCGACCAGCTCACCGGTCGCCGCCAGGGCCGGTTTCGCGCCGGATAAATCCTCGCCGTTCTTTTCTCCAGAGCTGCTGGAAATCCTGAGTTGCTCTTCTGACCGGCCGGAACTGAGATTAAGAGCCCGGATCTCCGCCTGCCCCGACCAGGACGAAGCGGTCTTGTCGGGAATAGCTTCGATTCGCCCGGTAATGACAAAGTCGGCTCCTGCTTGCCGGGCCAGTTCAAAGGCCTGGTCGTGACCGGATTCGTCTTCCGTGGTGGGGGCCGGTTTTTCCTGGCTGAAACCGGTCGAAGGATGGTCCAGGACCAGAAACCCCCGGTTCCTGAAATTTCCGGCCATGGCTTTCGCGGCCGGACCGCGGGAGGTGTTTATTTGCCGGGAGGCTGCGGGCAAATCCCCGGTAGATTTTTTTTCCTGGTCGGATATCTTTTCCTGGATTAAAAGCAGTATCCGCGGCGGAACGGTTCGGTTCAGAATTATGCCGGCCTCGGAGATATGACGGATCATGTCATTGCCGGCGATTTCGCATTTGACCAGTGCCCGGCAGTAGTCGTCGCGGTGGTAAATGTCCCGCACGGTATAGTTGAGGACGTATTTTTCAGCCTGGCCGTAAAAAAGGGGATCAATCAGCTGGAAAGACGAAGTCAGAACAGCTTCGGGGATCAGTTCCTGGGCGGCTTTTTCAACCGCCGCTTGCAGGGCGTTTTCAATGGCCGCGTTTTTGGAGGCGGCGTTGTCGTCGCTGTCGTCATGTCCGGTGCCGATGGTTGTCAGGGACAACCGGTCCGGTCGGTCGCCGTCCGAAGAGCCGCTGGCGATCGTCGCCAGGGGGGTCAGGACGAGCAGAACCACCGCCAGAATCTTAAAAAAATGGGGGAAAAGGGCCTTTGTCATCTTAAGAAACCTCCGCAATCAGTTCAATCGGCCGGATAACCGGCCGGCAGTGGCGATGATGGGTTATTAATTGTTTCTTTGTCGCGCGTAATCAGCCAGCTTCATCAACAGGGAGCGGTCTTCCGACGGCGGGAACACGGCCAATGACTGTTTGGCCCGGGCAACGTATTCGGTCGCGCACTGCTCAGTATACTCAAAGCCGCCATACTTTTCAAGCAGCCGGCTGAATCCGGCCAGGGATTCCCGGTTGAAATCCTGAGCGGCCATGATGCCGGTCATCCTCTGCCGGTCCTGGTCTTTCGCCCGGGACAGGGCGTAAATCAGCGGCAGGGTGTATTTGCCTTCCTGCAAATCAGCGCCGGCGGTTTTGCCAAGCTGGTCGGTGGCGGCGGTATAGTCGAGCAGGTCGTCGGTCATTTGAAAGGCCATGCCCAGTGCCAGGCCATAATCGGCCAGGGCCTTTTCCTGCGATTCCGGGGCGTTGGCGAGAATGGCGCCGGCCTGACAGGCGCCCGACATGAGCACGGCGGTTTTATTTCTGATAATGAGCAGGTATTCCTCCTCCGACAGAGCGGCGTCCCCTTTTCGGGCCAGCTGGTGCAGCTCTCCCTGGGCCATATCTTCCATGATGCTGGACATGATGTTAAATATTTCCAGCCTGGCTGTAGCCGCCGCGATACTGCTGGCCCGGGCCAGCAGGAAATCTCCCACCAGGACCGCCGAGGCGTTATCCCAGATAGAGTTGGCCACGGGCCTGCCCCGACGGTAGTCGGCGCCGTCGACCAGGTCATCGTGAAGCAGGGTGGCGGTGTGCAGGTATTCAAACATGACGGAGAAAGTTTCGGCGTAATCACCGCGATAACCGCACAATCGGGTGGAAAGCAGGGCCAGCAGAGGCCGCAACCGTTTCCCCCCGCTGAACAGGATATGGCCGGCGATTTGGCGCACCCGGTCCAGGTAGGGCGTCAGGTTCTCCCGCAGACGATCTTCAATTATTTCCAGATCGCGACCGGCCGCCGTCAGTATCTGCTGTTTCAGATCATCGCTCATAACATTTCTCCGGTCAGGTCGTAGGTGGTGGCATCGGTCAGGCGAGCCGCGACGATATCCCCGGGACTGCTGTCCCGGGGACAGCTGACGCAGGTAATTCCGTCCACCTCCGGGGCCTGAAACCAGGCGCGGCCTTCAAACAGGCCGGGTTCAATTTTTTCTTCCAGCAGCACCTCAACCACCCGGCCGATCCGGGCCTGGTTTCTGGCCCCGGAAATATCCGCCTGGGCCGTCATCAGCCGGTCATACCGGTTTTGAGCCGTGGCCGGGTTTACCCGTCCATCCAGGTGGTATGCTCTGATATCTTCGGCCTCAGAATATATAAACCCGCCCAGGTGGTCAAATTGAATCTGTTTTACAAAACCTAACAGCTCTTCGAAATCGAACTCGGTTTCCCCGGGAAAACCCACCATGGCCGTAGTCCTCAAGACCGCCCCGGGATCGCTGGTTCTGATTCGGTCAAACAGAGCCGCGGCTTCGGCGGCAGTGTGCCCCCGGCCCATTCGTCGCAGCAGCCGGTCGGCGGCGTGCTGAATGGGAACGTCAAAATAGGAGCAGATATTGTCGCGTTCGGCCATGACGGCGATAGTCGCGTCGTCCAGGCTGGCCGGATGGGCGTAAAGCAGCCGGATCCAGGTTTGAGGGGATAAATCGGATAATGATCGCAGCAATTCCGGCAGCCCCGGCGATGGTGACAGATCCCGGCCGTAAGCGGTGGTTTCCTGCGCCACCAGTATCAGCTCCCTGGCACCGGACTCGATCAGGTGGCGGGCTTCGGTGACGATATCACCCAAGGGGCGACTGCGCTGCCGGCCGCGCAGTTTCGGTATGATGCAATAGGTGCAGTGCCGGTCACAGCCTTCCGCGATTTTAATATACACGGAATAAGCGGGATCGCAGACGCGGCTGTCATCGGGTTGTTGTTCAACGGATCGGTCCGGAGACGGTAAGACGCAGCGGGCAAAAGCCCCGGGGGCAGCGTCCAGGGCGGCCGGCAGCTGGTCAAGGGCGCCGGTTCCGAAAAAAAGATCGACTTCCGGCATGGTTTCGGCGAGGTTTTCCCCGAACCGTTGCGGCAGACAGCCGCAGACGATGAGCTGGCGACAGTTCCCCTCGGCTTTTAAAAAGGCCAGTTCCAGGATGGTGTCGATGGCTTCGTTGATGGCCGCTTCAATAAAGGCGCAGGTATTTACGATGATAACTTCGGCTGCTTCCGGCTGGAGGCAGATGGTGTGTCCCGCCGCGGCCAGGCGACCCAGCAGTATCTCGCTGTCAACCTGGTTCTTGGCGCAGCCCAGCATGGTCAGGTGAACTTTCATGGAATTTATGTCCCCGGGAATTCCGGCTTTCGTTTTTCGGCAAAAGCGGCTACGGCTTCCATGAAATCATCCGAGGGCAGGATGTTGGCGCTGCGGGTGGCAACATACTTCAAGCCGTCATCGACGGATTTGCCGATGCCGTAGTTGAGGACGTCCTTGGTGGCCTGAACGGCCAGCGGAGACTGAGCCGCGATTTCAGCGGCCATGTCCCGGGCAGCCGACATTAAGGCGGTCTGGTCCGGCAGGACGGCGTTTACCAGAAGCATTTCCCGGGCCCGCCGGGCGTCGATGTTTTTGGCGGTATAGGCCAGTTCGCGGGTCTGACCCTGTCCGATGATGTGGGGAATGCGTTGCAAGACACCCACGTCGGCCACAAAAGCCACGGCCGCTTCCCGGAGGGAAAAAATCGCGTCTTCACTGCACAAACGGATGTCGCAGGCGGTGGCCATGTCAAGGCCGGCTCCGATGCAATAGCCGTGGATAGCGGCGATAACCGGTTTGCGGCACCATTCAATGCAACTCATGGTGTCCTGCAGGGCCCCGATTTTTTTTATCATTTTCTGTTTAAGTCCGCCTTTCTGGTGCGGATCGAGCATTTCCGGCAGCTCGGAGCCCATGCCCATTATATCGATGCCGGCGGAAAAGGCCTGGCCTTTTCCGGCGATGATGACCACCCTGATCCGGTCGTCGTTGTCCAGGTCCTCGAAAATGGGAATGATTTCGTGCCAGGCCGGGGGATTCATGGCATTCTTTTTTTCGGGCCGGTTCAGGTAGACCGTGGCCAAAGGCGGGTCTTTTTCGACCAGGTAAAATTCATATTCACTCATGAGGGTCTCCTTCTGTCTTAAACTGGTTGGAATAATAGTCCCGATAAGAACCGTCCGGTTGTCTGACGGTAATAAGGCACTCCGTACCGGTCAGGGAGTTGATCAGGTCCAGTCCGTCCGGGACACCCATCACCATAAGGGCGGTGGCCAGGCCGTCGGCCAGGGCGCAGGTGGCGGCCGTGACCGAGGCGCTGACTATTCTGGTAGTGACCGGGTAACCGGTTTGAGGATCAAGGACGTGAGAATAGGTGGTGTCGTTGATGGTAAAAAAATTTCGATAGTCGCCACTGGTGGCGATAGCCTGGTCGGACAGCGGCCGGGCCCGGCGGACCAGGTCGACCGGAGCGGCCGGGTCCGGCAGATTTATGCCCACTCGCCATTGCCGGCCGTCTTTTTTGGTTCCGGCAGCGAAGACTTCTCCTCCGATTTCAACGATGAAATTGTCCAGACCGTTGTCGCGCAACAGGGCGACCAGCTGATCCACCCCGTATCCCTTGGCTATGGAGGACAGGTCAAGGACCAGGCAGGGTTTTTGTTTGACGATTTCGCCGGAGGGCAGAACCCGGATCTGATCAAAGCCGACACATTGCAGAGCCTTGTCAATGGCGGCCTGATCCGGTTTTTCCGAGGGCGGGGAATGATCCTCAAAACCCCACAACCTGACCAGCGGCCGGACAGTTCCGTCCCAGGCGCCGTTGGTAAGAGCTGACAGCTTTTGGCCCAGTTGAATCATAGCGGCAAAATCAGCCGAGGGACGGAAAGTTGAACCGGGCTGGTCCAAGGCGTTGAAGCGACTGATTTCGCTGTCCTGGTCGTAAATTGACAGGCGTTGATTGATCTTTTCCAGGCGCTGGTTGATCTTTTTTTCGAGCTGCCCGGCGCTGGAAAAAAACGGAGCCAGGACAGTTATATGATAAACTGTTCCCATGGTTTTGCCGGACAACCTGATTTCCCTGGTGGTGTCGCAGCCGGTCAAACCAAGCATTAAAATAATAGCCAGCATCAGCAGGCCATGCCGGCCTGTTGGTGGCGGGGTGGGGGAATTCATAATTTTCTGCCCTGCGTTAATTTTTTCCGGAAGACCGCTTCGGTCACAGGAATATTGACGGCTTCGTAAAAAAATCAGGTCGTCATTTAATCCGGTCACTAACTATAAGACAACATGATCACTTCCGCAAGCATGACAATGCCGTAATGAGAACAGTTTTTTGTATTCTGTCGCCGGCCGCCCTGATTAACCGACCGGGCCGGTAATCTCTTGCATTTTCAGGGCGGTCTTAATAGATTAGAACACAGAAAACGGCCTGAAGCCAATTTTATATCAAAAAAGCTCATGAATTATTGGGATTTAATCTCCGGGTTTAATCTCCGGGCTAAAAGGACAAAAACTGATCAGGAATTTATCATGAAAGCAGCCGCCATCCAGATGACCGCCGCCCTGGGCGACGTCGCCGGGAATCTGGCCGAGGCCCGGCGCCTGGCCGGCCAGGCCTTTGACCGGGGAGCGGAACTGGTTGTTCTGCCGGAATTTTTTACCTCCGCCATGGGGTTTGACCCCAGCATGAGACAGGCGGCTCGTCCCTTTGACGGAGAGCCGCTGGCCGCGCTCCGGGAACTGGCCGGTAAGCATGACGGTATCATCGGCGGTTCTTTCATCACCTCCGATGGCTCGGACAATTACAACACCTTCGCGCTGGTGTTTCCCGATGGCCGGGTTTTTACTCACAACAAGGATCAGCCGACCATGTGGGAAAATTGTTATTACCGGGGCGGAGCGGATGACGGGGTGCTGGCCACGCCCCTCGGCCAGGTGGGGGCGGCCCTGTGCTGGGAATTTGTTCGCGCCCGCACGGCCGCCCGGATGGTCAACCGGGTGGAGGTAGTGGTCGGCGGCTCCTGCTGGTGGTCGCTGCCGAAAAAACCGCTGCCCGGCTTTACCCGGCGGGTAAGCGACCGAAACGAGGCCATCATGCGGCAAACCCCGGCCCGGTTTGCCCGGATGGTGGGCTGTCCGGTGGTGCACGCCGCCCATGCCGGCGCCTTCAGGTGCCGGACACCACTGCTGCCCGGCTTTCCTTATGAGTCGGAATATCTTGGTGAAACCCAGATCGTGGATGGCCGGGGCACGGTTCTGGCCCGGATGTCCCGATCCGAGGGCGCCGGGATTATCATGGCGGATATTGCCATCGGCCGGGTTGAACCGGCCGAGACCATCCCGGATAGATTCTGGATTCCGGATCTGCCCGTTCAAATCAGGCTGGCCTGGTGGTATCAGAACCGTCACGGCCGCTGGTACTACCGGCGGTGGAAAAAGCGATGACAGCAGGAAAAAATGGCGGGGAGAAAAGATGACCGTCCGGAACAGTCCCTTGCGGGTGACCATCCTGGGCTCAGGCACCTGCGTGCCGTCCTTGTCCCGCAGTTCCTGCGCGGTGCTGCTGGAAACAGGACCATCCCGGATAGTGCTGGATTGCGGGCCCGGCACCATGCGCCGGCTGCTGGAGGCCGGGGTGCGGGTGTGCGATGTCACCCATTTGTTTTTCAGTCATTTTCATCCTGACCATACCGGCGAGATGGCTTCTTTTTTGTTCGCCAACCGCTATGCCTTTTCACCGGGCCGGAAGCGGCCTCTGGTCCTGGCCGGCGGCAAGGGCTGGGCCGCCTTTTTCGCGGCCTGTCGCTCCGTTTATGGTCAGTGGATCGAATTGGAAGATGATTTGCTGCAAATTCAGGAATTTGATACGGCCGATCAGGATAGCTGTGATTTTGGAAATTTTACGGTGACCACCGGCCCGGTCACCCATCGGCCGGAAAGCATTGCCTTTCGTCTGGAAAGCGGCAACCGTTCGGTGGTCTATTCCGGGGACACGGATTATGATGAAAACCTGGTCCGGCTGGCCCGGGAAGCGGACTTATTTATCTGTGAAGCAGCCTTTCCCGATCACCTTAAACAGGCCGGACATCTGACCCCGGCGCTGGCCGGAAAAATGGCCGCGGCCGCGGCGGCGCGAAAACTGGTTCTGACTCACCTTTATCCGGCCTGCCAAAAAGTCGATCTGCGACAGCAGGCCGCCGTCAGCTTCAGCGGGCCGGTGGTGGTGGCCCAGGATCTGATGCGTTTTGACTTGTGATTTCGGGATGACGAAGCCTGCTTACGGATTGCCTTGGAGGCGGCCCGGAAAAAGGATGAGGTTTTGAGGGACATGTGTTTCTGAACAATATCCCTGCCAGGCAAGTCGTTTTTGACTGGCGTCGCCGGCGGATGAAAAGGTTAATGGTTTTTACAACAGGATTGAGGTTATGCAATATTATCCGATATGTCTTGATATCAGGGAAAAAGATTGTCTTGTGGTGGGCGGAGGCGAAGTGGGTCTTCGCAAGGTACACTCCCTGCTGGAGTGCGGGGGGCGGGTGACGGTGGTTTCGCCGGAAGTAACGGAGGGTCTGGCGCGGCTGGCTGAAACCGGCCGGATTGTCTGGAAAGAGAGAGTTTATCAAACCGCTGATGTTAAGGATGTTTTTCTGGTCATAGGCGCCACCAGCGACATGGCCGTTAACGAGAGAATCAGCCGGGACGCGGCCTCGGAAAACATTCTCTGTAATATCGCCGATGTTCCCCAGGCCTGCAATTTTATCCTGCCGGCCGTGGTGCGGCGGGGCGACCTGCAATTGTCCGTCTCCACCACCGGCAAGAGCCCCGCCTTTGCCAAACATTTGAAACGGGAACTGGAAGAACAGTTCGGGGCGGAATATGCCGTTTTCCTCGATCTGATGGGGCGTATTCGCGCCCGGCTCCTGGCCGAGGAGCATCAGCCCGAGGCGCACAAGTCCTTATTCGAGGAATTGATCCGGCAGGGTTTGCTGGACATGATCCGGAACGATGATCAGGCGGCCATAAACCGGCTGCTGCAAGATACCCTCGGGGAAGAGTTTTCCCTGAGCCGTCTGGAAACAGATGATGACAGTCAGGGAGGTGAGTGATGATGACTCCGGTAACGCTGACGGCAACGACGGTGTTTTTCTATCTTTGCAGCGTGGTCGCCTATTTCGTCTTTCTGGCGGTCCAGAGGAACCGTTTTTACCGGGCCGGTTATTACCTGCTGCTGGCCGGGGTCTTTGTCCACACGGTCCTGCTGGGGATCAACATCAGCGCCCGCGGTCATTTGCCGGTGTTCAACCTGGCCCAGACCCTGTTCGTGGTCAGCTGGGCCCTGGGCGGCGCTTTTCTGCTGCTGCATCACCGTCTGCGCCTGAATTTTTTCGGCATTTACGTGGCGCCGCTGGTGCTGCTCGTCTTTCTGGCCGCCATCCTGCTGCCGGAAGCCGCCAACGAACAGATTCCCGGCTTAAAGCGCCTGGCCAATAACGGCTGGCTGGTGGCGCATATCGTGACGGTTTTCATCGGTTTTGCCGCCCTGGCCATGGCGGCCGGCCTCGGCGGCTTTTACCTGATCCAGGAACGGGCCATCAAGCAGAAAAAGCACGGCTTTTTCTACCGCCGGTTACCGCCCTTGCAGCTGCTGGACAATGCCGGTTACGCCTGCCTGGTGACCGGCTTTACCATGCTGACGGTGGGGCTGGTCACCGGTATTGTATACGCCGGCCTGGCCTGGGGCAGGTTCTGGGCCTGGGATCCCAAGGAGGTATGGTCGGGTGTGACCTGGCTGGTCTATGCCGCCCTGCTGCATCAGCGACTGGCCGTGGGCTGGCAGGGTCGGCGGGCCGCCATCATGGCCATCCTGGGATTCGGCGTGCTGTTGTTTACCTTTCTGGGTGTCAATTTTTTGCTGGAAGGCCATCATGGGGTGTTTACCCGGGTTTAACTTGTGTCCATCCACTTCACATGGATGGCACAATCCGGAAACTAACTTATTCCAAAGATCAGTAACAGGTAAGTTTCAGATATATGGAAACGGATAGAGATGACAAACCGGACGGTCGGGAACGGATAATACTGCTGGGCGTTAACCATGAAACCGCCCCGGTCTCTCTGCGCGAAAAGCTGGCCTTTGCCGCCGATGACATCCCCCCCGCCCTGAGAACTCTGCAGACCGCCGCGGCAGTCAATGAAGTTCTGCTTTTTTCCACCTGCAACCGGGTGGAAATATTGATGGTGGCTGCTGATGGTCCGGCCGCGGCCGAGGCGGCCCTGGATTTTTTATGCCGGGACAGGCAGCTTGACCGGGAGCAGCTCCGGCCGGTGCTGTACCAATATGAGGGAGATGAAGCGGTGCGCCACATCTTTCGGGTAGCTTCCGGGCTGGACTCTCTGGTGGTGGGCGAACCCCAGATCTTCGGCCAGGTCAAGGAGGCCTACCGGCTGGCGGTAATAGAAAAAACCACCGGAGTGATTTTAAACCGTCTGATCCACAGAACTTTTTCCGTGGCCAAGCGCGTCCGGCATGAAACCGGCATCGGGGACAGCGCCGTCTCCATCAGCTATGCCGCCATAGAACTGGGCCGGAAGATTTTCGGTTCCCTGGAGGGAAGGCAGGTCCTGCTGGTGGGAGCGGGCGAAATGGCCGAACTGGCCGTGACTCATCTGATCAACCACGATGCCGGCCAGGTGTTCGTGGCCAACCGGACTTTTGAACGGGCCGTCAGGCTGGCGCGGACGTTTGACGGCCAGGCGGTTGATCTGGAAGAGATCGGCCAGGTCTTGACCACGGTGGATATCGTGGTCAGTTCCACCGGGGCGCCGGACCTGGTCATCCGGGCCGACCAGGTCAAAAAAGTAATGCGGGCCCGGCGGAATCGCCCGGTCTTTTTTATTGATATCGCCGTTCCCCGGGACATTGATCCGGACATTAACCGGCTTGACAACGCCTATGTGTACGACATTGATGAACTCAAAGGGGTGGTGGATGACAACCTGGCCCAGCGGAAACAGGAGGCCGTCAAGGCGGGACGCCTGGTGGACGAGGCTGTTATCCGTTTCCGAACCTGGTATGACAGCCTGGAGGTGGTGCCGACGGTGGTGGCCCTGCGGGAGAAATTAACCTTGATCGCGGAAGCCGAGGTCGACAAGACCCTGCACACTCTGGACCACCTGCCGGAAAGCGACCGGGCGGCGGTGCGACGCATGGCTGAGGCCATCGTCAATAAAATCACTCATGATCCGACTCTTTTCCTCAAACAGCGGCTGGATCGGAAAAACAAGCACTCTTACCTGGATACCGTTAAAAAGCTGTTTAATCTTGACCAGTAGCAAGGGCCGTCGCCGGCTCAAGGCGACTCGCCCGCAGGGTGATTTTTTTTGACATATAATAGATTGA
>JBKHHL010000131.1:0-7332 GCA_046539175.1 Desulfosudaceae bacterium | reverse complement strand
GGGATCTGATTGAAAAGCGGCTGCATGCCGCAGGCGCGGCAGACTTTGTTATTGTACTCTACAACCCCAGGAGCAAAAAACGCCATTGGCAGCTCGATTCCGCCAGAGAAATTCTTTTGCGGCACCGCCGGGGCCGCACCCCGGTGGGGCTGGTCAAATCAGCCATGCGGGCGGATCAAAGTATCGTTTTGACCACCCTGGAAGATCTGGACCGCGCCCAGGCGAACATGCAGACAACGGTTTTTGTGGGAAACAGCCAAACCTTTGTTTCCGGCGGTCACATGATAACGCCCAGGGGATATGACCAGAAATACCCGCTCCAGTTTGATTCAGCACAACAGAAATGACCGACAGGACCAAACCCGCCCCGGCTGTCGGCGGCGGACCGAGGCGCCGCCGGGTACCCGTCCCATCAGGCGCGCAGCCGCCGGGTCTGGAAGGTGCGATAGCCGTTCCTGGCCAGGGTTTTAAGAAAAGAGAACAAGCCACTTTCATCGGGCCGGGGATCCTTGCCCCGGGCCATGCGGTGCAGCTGCCGGCTGTACCAGGCCACTTCCATCAGAGCCATTTTATCCACGGCCTTGATGCCGGTGGAAATGGGCCGGATGGTCACTTCCGGTGGCTGACCGGTCATGATTTTCAGGGGGTAATCCGGATCCACCGCCAGCGGCCGGGCCAGGCCGATCAGATCCAGGCTGTTGTCGGCCAGGGCCTTGCCCATGGCCGCGGCCGTCCGGAAGCCGCCGGTGACAGCCAGGGGCACCGGTACCTGCTTTCTGACCTTTTCGGCAAATTCCAGAAAATAGGCTTCCCGCTTGCGGGTGCTTTCGGCCACCTTGCGGCCGCTCATGGCCGGAGACTCGTAATTACCCCCGGAAATTTCCACCAGATCCACTCCTTCAGCGGCCAGGGCCGCGATCACCGCCAGAGATTCCTCCTCGGAAAAACCGCCCCGCTGAAAGTCGGCGGAATTGAGCTTGAGGCCGATGGGAAAATCATCGCCCACGCCCTGGCGGATGCGGCGGAAGATTTCCAGCAGAAAACGCCGCCGGTTGTCGGCGCTGCCGCCCCATTGATCCTGCCGCTGGTTGTGGTGGGGCGACAAAAACTGGCTGACCAGGTAGCCGTGGGCGCCGTGAATCTGCACCCCTGAAAAACCGGCTTTCCGCACGATTTCAGCCGAGCGGCCGAAGCGCTCGATGATATCTTCGATTTCAGGCCCGGTCAGTTCCCGGGGGGTTTCGAAAAACCGCCGCAGGGAGGGATGAAAGGGAATGGCCGAAGGGGCCACCGCTTCGGCGTTCAGCCCCTTGGGAACCTGTTTGCCGGGATGATTCAACTGAATCCACAGGCGGGTGTCATTACGGGTGCCGGCCCGGGCCCAGGCGGACAAAAGGTCCCTATCCTGTTCGTCTTCTATGACCACGTTGTTGGGTTCACCCAGGGCCTTCCGGTCCACCATGACATTGCCGCTGACCAGCAGGCCGGCACCGCCGCCGGCCCAGCGCTCATACAGGGTAATCAGGCCCTCGGTCAGGTGGTTGTCGGTTGTGCCCAGGGCTTCGGACATGGCCGACTTCATCAGCCGGTTCTTGATAACCTGACCGGCGGGCAGGGAGAAGGACTGCTGGATCCGGTCTTCCCAGGCCTTCGGAGCCGGGGCGGACGGGGCGGTGTTCATGATGTCTCCTTTTGGGAATTTTGCCGGGATAACATATTAATGCGGAATAAAGAAACTTTTATATTAAAACAATTTATCCTCGGGTCCCCCGCCGGGGCAGGATTTGCAGCTGCACCCGAAGCGGACTCGTGAAATATCCGGGCTAGTCCTTGCTCCAATCCGTCATAGACGCCCAGTCGGTGATTTTTTTCGATTCACCACCGGCCATGCATTGCTGCAGAAAGAGATCCCTGGTTCCGAGGCGGCACAGGGGATCATCGGGATCAAAGGGCTCATACGTAAAAGCTTTGGTAAAGGCCTGGTAATTATCCGCGTTTATCCCTTCCAGGGCCTTGACCAGCCCTTCGCGGGTCGGATCGGGGCCGCATCGCCACAGCCCTTCCACCAGCAGATCCCCCACCGCGAACCCCAGCAGGTAGGCGGTACTGAATGGTTCCTCCGGATCAAGCCGGTCATGAGCCTGGCGAACATAGTCCAGCTTCTCCTGGTCGTCCGTTCTGAAATGCGGCGTGATCAGTCCTTCCACCAGCCCCTGACTCAATTCATAAAACACGGAAAACATTGACAGGGTGCTGGACCCCAGCCACTGCGGGTCATAGTTCATTTTTTCCGCCACTTTCATCAGATGCAGGGCCGTAAAAGGACTTATCCAGATCAGGACGGCATCCGCCTCGGCCTGGTACAGCGCGGCAGCGGCTTTTGTCATATCAATATCTTTGAGATTGATGGGCACCTCCTCGACCAGCGACAAATCATATCGCTGAAGCGTTTTCCGGGCGCCCGCCAGTCCGGTATGTCCGTAGCTGTCATCCTGATACACAATGGCAAACCGTTTTTTCCCCAGTTCTTTGACGGCATAATCAAACATCAGATCAATTTCAAAAGTAGACGACGGGTAGATGGCAAACAGGTATCTGCTGGGAGGATCAAACATGGCACTGGAACCGGTGAACGGCCCCACCCAGGGTATCTCGCGATTCATCAGGTAGTCTTTTACCGCCAGGGCGTTGGCGGTCCCCACGCCCCCGACCCAGGCAAACATGCCGATACCTTCCTGCAATTGCTTGACGCCGGCCTTGGTGCGGGCCGGGTTGTAGGCGTCGTTATACACGTGATGCTCAATCTTGCGGCCATGAACGCCCCCTTTTTCGTTTTCCAGGGCGATCCTCAGGGCCACTCCCGTAACCGCACCGCCCCAGAGCTTGGCCGGTCCGGTCAGGGGGCCGGTCTGCCCGATATGAATGACCGTATCGGTAACACCCTCTTCCGCCTGTGCCAAAACGCCCCCGACGGAAAAAAGGAACACCACGACACTTATACCGGCAATAATTTGTTTCAACATTATTCCCCCCCTTTTGTGGAAATATATCCCGGTTACGCTGAAAGCATCAGGAATCTTTTTCAACCTGCTCAATACCTTCTGAACCGCTCAATTCAGATTTTTTACCGGCAGGCAGGCACTGTTGCAGTAATACCGGCCTGGCACCCAGCCGGCACATGGGATTGCCTCATCAAAAAGCACACAACAGAGCAACGTCCTGGTCAACGGCTTATAAATGTTCATACTCAAATCTTGAAGCGGTTTGACCAGCTTCTAAAGAAAAGGAAAAAGATTAAGAGCAGAGATTATTATATTTATAATAACAAGATTGACCTGGTATGTCAATATTTACTGTTGTTTACCGCTATCCCGAGTCTTTCCCGGATTTTTTCGACTATAGTCGTGTACGCGATAAACTTCAAATAGTTATTGGCAATTTATCCGGGTTGAGGTCTTTTCCAGAATACGAATTGTAACCGGCTGATTTCGCCAGCAACCCATAGGAAAAAAAATATTGAAGCACAACTTCGCTCCTGCTATAAATTAAGGATCTCAAAGAAAATTTTTATCCATATCCATAATCCCATTTGTGCCCACTTAATTATTTTTAATTTACAAAACAGCCTTAAGGTGGAACGGTAACATATTGCATGACTTTGACAGTTTATGAAACAGGTGACTGACCGTCTTTTTTTTATGACCAAAATCCGGGTTTGATCCCATGAAAAAGTTGGGCACATTTGCCGGGGTTTTTACTCCGAGCATCCTTACCATCCTTGGCATTATTCTGTTTCTGCGCCTGGGATATGTGGTGGGAAATGCCGGTCTGCTCGGCGCGCTTGTCATAATCGGCCTGGCAAACCTGATCTCGGTGTTGACTTCAGTTTCTCTCGCGGCAATTGCCACAAACCTCAAGGTCAAGGGCGGCGGAGATTATTATCTTATCTCGCGCACCCTGGGCCTGGAATTCGGGGGCGCCATAGGCATTGTCCTTTTTCTTGCCCAGTCCGTATCAATCGCGTTTTACAGCATCGGCTTCGGCGAAGTTCTGGCCCACCTGATCCCCTTTTCAATGAAGGGCCTGCCCCAGATAATAGCGGCCGGCGCGGTGCTGCTGCTGTTTGTGTTCGCGTGGCTGGGCGCGGACTGGGCCGCGAAATTCCAGAGCCTGATCATGATAATTCTGTTCGCGGCAATCCTCTCGTTTTTTGCCGGAGGGTTTATCAAGTGGGACACGGCCCTGCTGGTAAACAATCTTGCGGCCCCGCAAAACGCGCCTCCCTTCTGGCTGATCTTTGCCATATTTTTTCCCGCGGTCACCGGATTTACCCAGGGGGTGAGCATGTCGGGAGACCTGGAAGATCCGGCCAAAAGCCTTCCAAACGGCACTTTTGCCGCGGTGGGGCTCTCCATTGGGATATATTTCGTCGCGGCACTGTTGTTTGCCGGCTCTCTTCCGGGGGAAATACTGGCTGCGGATTACAATGCCATGAAACGGGTGGCCGCGATTGATTTTCTGGTGCTTGCAGGCGTGATAGCGGCCACGCTTTCTTCCGGCATGGCCTCTTTTATGGGCGCCCCGCGAATACTTCAGTCCCTTTCCGCGGACAGAATTTTTCCTTTTCTTCTTTTCTTCGCGAAAGGCTCCGGCCCGGCGGACAATCCCAGGCGCGGGGTGCTGCTTTCAGGGGCAATTGCTCTTTTCACCATAGCCACGGGCAACCTGAACGTGATAGCCCCGGTGGTATCAATGTTTTTTCTGATCTCATACGGCCTGTTAAATTACGCAACTTTTTTTGAGGCACGGGCTGCGAGCCCCTCGTTCAGGCCGACTTTCCGGTTTTACAACAAGCACTTGAGTCTTGCGGGCGGTTTTGCCTGCCTGGGGGCCATGCTCGCGATCAACATCACCGCCGGAATAGTCGCCCTGCTTTTTTTATTTGCCATTTACCAGTATCTTGCCCGGAGCGCGGGGCCGGCAAGATGGGCGGACAGCCGCCGCTCCTACCGGTTCCAGCAGATAAGAAACCATTTGCTTCAGGCGGCCGACGCCCCTGAACACCCAAGGGACTGGCGCCCGAACCTGCTGGTCTTCTCGGATGATCCCGAGCGCCGCCGGCCTCTTCTGCGGTTTGCGGACTGGCTCCAGGGAGAAAGCGGCTTCGCGACCGTGATAAAAATCATACAGGGCGAGGGGGCTCAGGTCCGCAAGCAGAAAGAGCAGGCCGGGGATGAGATAGCAAAGGATATCCGCGAAATGGAAGCAGACATATTCCCGCTGGTAATAACCGGACCGAATATACGCCTTTCGCTGCTTTCGCTGGTACAGTCCTTCGGCATAGGCCCTTTAAAGGGCAACACAATGATGACCAACTGGATCGGGCATTCCACCGAGATTCCGTCGGAATACCGGGCCAAAAGGTTCGGGATTTATCTGCGCACGGCCTTTCGCCAGGGTTATAATATTGTGCTTTTTTCCGCGGAAGAAAAGTCCTGGCAGAAACTTCAGGAAAGCCCTGCTGAAAAACAGCGCATTGACGTGTGGTGGCGGGGGGACGCCACAAGCCGCCTTATGATACTGTTTGCTCACATGATCCGCCAGAACAAACCCTGGCATGACGCCAGAATAAGGGTTCTTGACATAAGCACCGATATTATGACCTCCGGGAAAACCGTGGCGGATCTCGAAGAAACCCTTTCCGAGATCAGAATTTCCGCTGAACCGGAAATAGTGGCTTCCGCGGGTGCCGACGCGGTGGCCGCGTATTCGCGGGACGCGGCCCTGGTGCTTCTTCCGTTCCGGCTTATCAAAGATCAGCCGCGCGATCCGTTCGGTGATGAACTTTCGCCTCTTTTGTGCCGGCTGCCTGTAACCGCCGCTGTTCTTGCCGCAAAGGACATTGATCTTGCAGCCGATCCGGAGGATGGCCCGGCCGGTGAAATCGCCGAAGCCCTGGACAGGTATAACAACGCCCGGAAAAAGGCGAAACATGCTGAAACAGATGCTGAAAAAGCATCAGCCGGGCTCGAGGAGGCGCTCAGCCAATGGCGAAAGGCTCTGAAAGCCGGCACAGCGGATGAAAAAATCAAGCGGCTCGACAAAGAGGTCATGAAAGCCAAAAACGAGGCGGTTACATCCGGCCGAAAGGCGGCCAAGCTCTCCGCTATAGCCGAGAACCTGGCAGAAAACGCCCGAAAGCTCGGCGCGGACATCGACGACGACGATGGGGACAATGGTAAGGATTGATAAAAACGGTGGGATCCCGGCTTTGAAAAAGAGCCCTGCCCCGGTAACAACAAAACAGATAAGCGGCCACCAGACCGGCCCGGCTTATCCGCAATAGTTTAATCCACGTCCACCGGCTCCCGGCACTGGCGGCAGCGCTTGGCCCCGCGAAACAGGGGGTAGCCGCAATGGGGGCAGTGATAGCGGCGGATCTCCTCGGCCACCCATTTTTCCGTACCCCACTCCCGCCACTGGGGAATGGCCCGCAGCATGACCTTTTTGCCCACCGGCATGGGAAACTCCTCGATCAGGGTGCAGGGAAAGTCGTTGCACTGGTGGCAGCCGTCGATGCCCTTTTCCCGGGTGCAGGTCTTGATGGGGCACATTCGGCAGTAGAAAAAGATGGCCTCTTCGTCGTCATGCAGGCAGCCCTTACAGTGGATATCCTCCGGCCGGGTGCCGTAGACCGTGCACAATCGCTCCTTGAACTTGTCATTGCCGTCGCGGTCGGCCAGGTAAATGCCGCAGACCCCGCAGTACAGCCCGCAGGGGGCCAGAAAATCCGGGTTGATGTCCATGAATGCCCTCCTTTTTGTTTTTATTGCGCCATAAATCCCGGCCAAAAGCAAGGACAGGCGCCAAAAAGATTTATTCTGTTGTAATGTCGTTTTTTAAAAAATTTTTCTTGACAGCCTGCTCAGGGCAGTGTTAAAAATAAAAAAATCGTAAAAACATTACAGCAATAATTTTTATGAAAACGCTTCTTCATCAAATTGCGGACATATCCATGGGCTACCCGTTCCGGTCCAGGCTGGAGTCCGACCCCAAGGGCGATATCTCCGTGATCCAGATGAAAGACATTGACGACCACAACCGCCTTGACACCAGCCATCTTACGCCGGTACATCTGCCGGACATCAATCCCGCTCACCTGGTAAACCCGGGCGATCTCATCTTCCGCTCCCGGGGGCGGGCCAACACCGCCGCCCTGGTCAGCCATCCCCTGGATAAAACCGTGGTGGCCGCCCCTCTTTTCCGGATTCGGCCGGCCACTGATAAAGTCCTGCCGGCCTACCTGGCCTGGTACATCAATCAGCCGCAAGC
>JBKHHL010000022.1:0-23539 GCA_046539175.1 Desulfosudaceae bacterium | reverse complement strand
TGTACGACATGAGTCCTTTTTTGCAAATTTTATGTCGAAAAATTTCACCCTTCGGGCGAGTTGCCTTGACCGCAGCTGCTGTGTTGCGGGACATTCGCGGTAGATTAACTACAGCTTCATGTCCCGCGCCTTGCATCTGCGGCCAAATCAACTCGTGAAATATCCGGGCTAACCCGGATATTTCATGAAATTTGTTGTTTCAAATTATTATAATGATATCTCTGGCAGGGGTCAACCACAACCATGCCTGAGCCCGGCCGGGCCGGGAATTCTTCTTGACAAATCCAGCCGGCCTGTTCTATTTTTAAAAAATTTGAATACATTGCGTTTAAACTACTAAAAAAAGAGACTTTTAATGAAAATTGCCCTGTGCGGGAAAGGCGGCAGCGGCAAAAGTTCCGTAACCGCCTTAATTGCCCGATCTCTTTCCCGGCGTGGACTATCCGTCCTGGTTATTGACGCCGACGAATCAAATACCGGCCTGTACCGATCACTGGGTACCCCGGCCCCTGTCAATCTGCTGGATCACCTGGGCGGCAAAAAAGCCTGGAAACAGAAACTTAACCAGACTTTCCCGCCCCCGGATGAAGCCCTCTTCAGCGAACGCTTGACGACCGGAGAACTGCCGGCGGAATGTCTTTCGCGCCATAACGGTATCTCCCTGCTGGCGGTGGGGAAAATTCATGACGCCGGTGAAGGCTGCGCCTGCTCGCTGGGTCTGCTTTCCAAAACTGTCCTGTCCCGTCTTGACCTGGCCGATGACGAGGTGGTACTGATCGATACCGAAGCCGGGCTGGAGCACTTTGGGCGGGGAGTGGATACTGATTGTGACCTTATTCTCGGCATTGTCGATCCGGCCTTTGAATCATTTACCATGGCCGGAAGAATCGAGGCCATGGCCCGGAGCATCGGGCTGGACGCCTGGTTCATTATCAATAAGTCCGACAGCCGGTCCGAACAGGTCATGAGCCGGTATATTTCCGAAGACAAGATCCTGGCCCGGTTACCCTACCATGATGGCCTGTTTGTGGCCAGCCTGGAAGGAACCGAGCTGAACATGGATATGCCGGAACTCGAACCGGTGGCCCAATTGATTGAAACCCGATTAAGCAGGAGCGCCTCATGACAAACGCTGTTTTTGTGTTGGCCGGCCTGGGCACCGTCATCGGCATTTGCCTGGCGGCGGCCTCCAGAATTTTTTATGTCTACGTGGACCCCAAAGTTGAGGCGGTGGATGAAGCCCTTCCCGGCGCCAACTGCGGTGGCTGCGGTTACCCCGGCTGCACCGCCAACGCCGAGGCCATTGTGGCCGGCGAATCACCGCCTACCTCCTGCGTGGCCGGCGGGGAAGATCTGGCCGAGACCATTGCCGGCCTCCTGGGAATGACGGTTGAAGCCAAAGAACCGGATATCGCCGAACCGGGTTGCACCTACGGCCTGGCCGAAGCGGACACCAAATACAGGTATGACGGTATTCCGGACTGCCGGGCGGCCGTTCTCCTGGCCGGTGGCATGAAAACCTGCGAAATCGGGTGCCTGGGACTGGGTACCTGTGTCCGGGCCTGTCCCTTTGACGCCCTTAAAATGAGCGACCACGGGTTGCCGGTGGTGGACAAGGAAAAATGCACCGGTTGCGGCACCTGTGAACGGGTCTGTCCCAAGCATATCATCAAGCTGTCTTCAGTCACCCGCCGAATTCTGAGGGAATACACCGTCGATGACTGCACAACTCCCTGCCAGCGGGCCTGCCCCGCCGGTATCAATATCCGGGAATACATTAAACAGATTACGCTGGGGCACTATCCCCAGGCGATCTCGGTCATCAAGGAAAGACTGCCCTTCCCCTCGGTGATCGGCCGGATCTGCCCCCGTTTCTGCGAAATGGAATGCCGGCGCAACCTGGTGGACGAACCCGTGGCCATCAACGGCTTAAAGCGCTTCGTGGCCGATTATGAAGAAAAGCACGGGCGGGCCCTGCCCTTCATGGCGCCGTCAACCGACCGTAAAGTAGCCGTTATCGGCGGCGGCGTGGAAGGGCTTTCCGCGGCTTACTTTTCCGCCCGCCTCGGCCATTCCCCGCTGGTGCTGGAAGCTTCCGACTCTTTCGGCGGCCTGCTGCGAAAAGCCATTGCCCGGGAACGGCTTCCCCTGGAGATTCTGGACTATGACATCGGTGCCATGAAGGAAATGGGCATAAAGATGCAAACCAACACCATTGCTTGCCGGGACTTTTCCATAGATTCTTTGCTGGTCGATGGTTACCAGGCCGTTTTTCTGGCCACCGGCGGCTGGGACAGCTGGCAGGCGTCGGAGAACAAAGACAACCTGCGAAAACCCTTACTCAGTTTCGGCCTCCTGATCGACCTTTTCAACAAACAATCTCCTGCTGTTACCTGTGGTGAACAGGTCGTCATCATAGGCGCCAGCTCGGTTGCCCGGGAAGCGGTCGCCAAATGCGGGCAGGCCGGCGCCAGACGGATCACTTTTCTGATTAACAGCGATCCGGCCGATATGGATCTGCCCGCTCTTGAGGATGACGGGGCTGAAATCATCTTCAACGCCGCGGCCGACCGCCTGATTGGTACCGGCCGCGCCCTGGAATCAGTCGTCTACACCGATACGACTACCGGCACCAGCCATACCGTTCCGGCTCAGACCATTCTGTTTGCCGCGGGCCGTTTCCCGGAACTGATTTTCTACCGTCAGGATGCTGAAACGGCGGAATCACCGGCAGAGATTCAGGAGACCACTCCGGTGGCCTGGCAGGCGGTACCTGTTTACAAAAACCCGGTCTTCGGCGATCAGCCCGGCCTGTTGGCCAAGGGAGATCCGGTCGCTGATATTGACGCCGCCATCAAGGCTATCGGCGCGGGCCGCCGGGCCGCCGCCGCCATGCATATGATCATGTATGGCGACCCCATGTGCCTGCCCGACACGGTGCTTACCCGCCACACCCTCATCCAGTCGGTGTCGTCCCTGGATGGAGTCAGTAAGCTGCCGCGCAACCTTATGCCTCTCCGCAGCCAGGAAGAAATCGAACAGGGCCTGGAACTGGAAGCGGGCTTTTCAGAAAGAATCGCCCGGGATGAAGCGGGCCGCTGCCTGCAATGCGGTCTGATCTGCTATGAACACCGTTAAACCGGACGACAAAGTAACTTCTGAAAAAATACTTTGATAACGACCCGGCTTGAGGCCGCGCGCCTTTTGCGACTAATTACAGGAATCGGGCCGGGCCGATTCCTGCCTGGAGAGAATCGTGGCTACTGAAGAAGGTCTGGTCCTCAGGGCCAGCGAAACCACCGCCTGGATCAAAACCACCCGATCCACCGCTTGTGAGCACTGCCATTCCAAAGACTCCTGCAAGACCCTGGGCGGCGCCAACGACATGCAGGTTGAAGCCGCTAATCCGGTGGGAGCCAAAGAGGGCGACCAGGTCGTCATCGATTTCAATACCGGCTCCCTGCTGAAAGGGACCTTCCTGATTTACATATTCCCCATTTTATGCCTTTTGGCCGGCGCCGCCATAGGGGTCAAGATATCAGAAGCTACCGGCCAGGATCGCTCCCTGGTCTCGGCTATCTGCGGTTTTGGAGCGTTGGTCTTATCCATGTTTTTCGTACGGTTCCAGGGCAATCGTCTGTCCCGGAAAGATGCCTACAAACCCCGGATTATCCGCATAAAACACCGCCTTCCCTGACCCGGAGAAGTCCGGCCGTGGCCGGACGCCCTTGATCACAGCCACATATTAATAAGATCAACCCGGGGCCGATTCAGGCCTTCGCCGGATAAGTAAAGGATTTACCCTGATAATTTTTGACCATCAGCATATTCTGCCGCCTTCCTTGAACGTAGTCCGGCTGTAGCGGCACCTTGCCGCCGCCACCGGGCAGATCGATCATGTAACGGGGCAGAGCCGAACCGGTTAGCCGCCCCTGCAGCGCCCGCATGATATCAAGGCCGACCTCAACCGGCATCCGAAAATGAGCGGTTCCCCTGACCAGGTCGGGATGGTGCAGGTAATACGGTCGGACCCGGATCCGCAACAGGCTGCGCCATAACTTTTCCATGATGGCGGCAGTGTCATTAATGTCCTTCAGCAAAACAGTCTGGCTGCCCAGGGGAATGCCGACGTCGGCCAGCCTGGCGCAGGCCGTGGCCATGGCCGCGGTCACCTCGTCAGGATGATTTACGTGGATATTGAGATACAGGGGGTGGTATCGTCCTAGAATACCAGCCAGGTCCGGAGTAATTCGCTGGGGCAGAGCGCTGGGCGTCCGGGAATGAACCCGGATCTGATCCACATGATCCATGGCGCGGATCTTTGCCAGCAGAGAATCCAGAACGTTGTCCTCAAGCAGCAGCGGATCACCGCCCGACAGAATCACTTCCCGAACAGAGCCCTGACTCCTGATGTATGCCAGGGCCTTGTCCACCTGGTCCTCGGTCAGAGCGGCGGTTTTGCCGGCCAGTCGTTTTCTCATGCAGAAACGGCAAAACACCGGGCAACTGGCCGAACACAGAAAAATCACCCGATCCGGATAGCGGTGAATAATGCCGGGCACCGGGGACTGATTCGCCTCGGCCAGAGGATCGTCATCATAGACCGCGTCCTTAAGCTCCCGGCCATCCGGAATAACCTGCCTGCCCAGGGCGTCATCCGGATGGCGAATCAAACCGGCATAATAGCGATTGATCCGGAGGGGATAAAACCGTCCGGCAGCTTCGGAGCCAACTTTGTCCACCGGCCTGAGGTGATCCGGCAGGCCGCTTATCCCGGTCACACTTGCCGCCAGTAACTCCTGCCAGTACCTGCTCATGTCAGAATATCCTCATCAGCCCGGATATTTCATGAAATATCCGGGACAGGGCTGATGGCCATATCTTTCCTTGATTTTTCCCTGATTTTCATGTATTAATCCCCGATTGAGAAAATCAGGAGCAAAAGCGTCGCGCTTGTGTCGTGAAACAATCCGACCAGCATTTGCTATAACCGCCCGCTCAAGGTTTGTAAATGAAAAAAAGATGTCACTGGGCCGGTCCTGATCCTGTCTACATCGCCTATCATGACAAGGAATGGGGCGTGCCGGTTCACGATGACCGGACCCTGTATGAATTTCTTGTTCTGGAAGGCGCTCAGGCCGGGTTGAGCTGGCTGACCATCCTGAAAAAAAGAGACCATTACCGGGCCGTTTTTGACAACTTTGATCCGCCCACCGTGGCCGGCTACACTGAAAAAAAGATAACTGACCTGATGGCTGATGCCGGCATCATCCGCAACCGGCTGAAAATAGAAGCAGCCGTTAACAACGCCCGGGTGGTCCTGTCCATCCGGGAGCAATTCGGCTCTCTGGATAAATATTTATGGAATTTCGTTGATGGCTGCCCCATTATCAACGCCTGGCAGACGGCGGCCGAGGTTCCGGCGGAAACCTCCATTTCCCGGGCCATGAGCCGTGATTTAAAACAACGGGGGGCCCGTTTTGTCGGTCCGGTTATCTGTTACGCCTTTATGCAGGCGGTGGGCATGGTTAATGACCATACCGTGGACTGTTTCCGGCACCGGGAACTGAGCGACCCTCCGCGGGCGAAATCACGACAAGGTTGATCCCGGCCAGTCAGCAGGGGCCGGTCAACGCGGACACAGGAGGAAAAAAGAAAAGATGAACATCCCCAGCTGGGAAAGAAAAAACGTCGGATTCATTTCCACGCGCATCGCGGGAACCGACGGGGTTTCTCTGGAAACCAAAAAATGGGCCCAGGTTTTTGAAAAAGAAGGATACCAATGTTATTTTTTCGGCGGCGAGCTGGACACGCCCCCGGAGAGCTCCTACCTGGTGGAAGAAGCGCACTTCAACCATCCCACTGTTATTGATATATTCGATAATTGCTTCGGGGTCCGGGTCCGCGGCCGTTATATCACCCAGCTTCTCCAGGAAGTCAAGCAACGGCTGAAGGACCATCTCTATAAATTCATTGAAAAATTCAACCTGGATATCCTGGTTCCGGAAAACGTTCTGGCTATCCCGATGCACCTGCCGCTGGGTATCGCCATTACCGAACTGATCTCCGAAATAGGCATTCCCACCATCGCTCATCACCATGATTTCTTCTGGGAACGGGAGCGTTTTAAAACCAACTCCGTCTGGGAATATCTGAACATGGCCTTTCCACCCCACCTGGGCCAGATTAAACACGCGGTCATTAACTCCTCCGCCGATAACCAGGTCAGCCTGCGGACCGGCATTTCTTCCACCATTATTCCCAATGTCATGGATTTTGAGAATCCGCCGCCGCCGCCGGATGATTACACTAAAGACGTGCGCCGGGATCTGGGCATTGACGATGATGAATTGCTGATCCTGCAGCCGACCCGGATAGTACAGAGGAAAGGCATTGAACATGCTATTGAACTGGTCAGCCGCCTGGACAAGAAAGCCAAGCTGGTCATCTCCCATGCCGCCGGAGATGAGGGCATGTCCTATCCCAAACGGGTAGAAGAATATTCGCGGCTGCTGGGCGTTAACACCGTCTTCGTCTCCAGCATCATTAACGAAAAGCGGGGCCAGACTCCGGACGGCCGGAAAATTTACACCCTGGACGACATTTATCCCTACGCCGACCTGGTCACCTACCCTTCCAATTTTGAGGGTTTCGGTAACGCCTTTCTGGAAGCAGTTTACTACAAGAAACCCATTGCCGTTAACTATTACTCCATCTATACCACTGATATCAAACCCAAAGGCTTCAGCGTCGTGGAGATAGACGGGTATGTCAATGACAAAACCATTGAACAGGCCCGAACAGTTCTGGAAGACGGCGACTACCGGGAGAACATGGTTAATCATAATTATGAAATAGCCTGCCACTATTTTTCTTATTCCGTCCTGCACCAGAAGCTTAAAACCTTAATTATGGACTGCCTGGGTCTGCCTTTCTGATCCGGATAATTGATAATCATCGGCCCTGACATGCTGCATGAACTTGCCATAAAAAATTTTGCCATTATCGACGACCTGCGCATCAACCTGGCCGAAGGACTGACCATATTGAGCGGAGAGACCGGCGCCGGCAAGTCCATCATCATCAACGCCGTCAACCTGCTGCTCGGCAAGCGGGCCACGGCCAGGATGATCCGGACCGGCGAAAAAACAGCCGAAATTGAGGCGTCTTTTCTTATTAAAAAAGACGGTCCGGCCGCCGCCAGCCTGCAAGAGCACGGTTACGAGACCGGGGGCGAGCTGCTCATTAAACGCGTTATTTCGGCCAATAACCGGCATCGCGTCTATATCAACGGCAGCCTGGCCACCATGCAGGTACTGACCGAAATTACTCCCCGCCTGGCCAGTATTTCAGGCCAGCACGCTCATCAGCACCTGCTGAAAGAAGAGGCCCATCTGGCCACCCTGGACCAGTTCGCCGGCCTGGTGCCCAGGCGGGAAAACCTTCGCGAGACCTATCACCGCCTGCTGCCCCTGTTGCGCGAAAAACAGCAACTGGCCGGGCGCCAGGCGCGACAATCCGAAAAAATTGAGCTGCTGGAATTCCAGAAGGCGGAAATCGACCAGGCGGCCGTCACGCCGGGAGAGGACGAAGCCCTGCAAAACGAGGCCAGACGCCTGAAAAACGCCCGGCAGCTGGTAGCTCTTATTTATGACAGCCTGGAAGGACTCTATGACGCCCAGGGGTCAGTGATTGAACAACTGGCCAGAATTGAAAACAATCTCAAAGAAGCCGGGGCCATTGATACCAGCCTGGTCCCGCAGCAGGAAACAGTTACCGACATCTCCGCCCGGGTGGAAGACGCGGCCGGCCAGCTGAGATCCTGCCTGGACCTGGTCCAGGTGGATGACCAGCGTCTGGAACAGGTCGAAGAAAGGCTGGACCTGCTGATAAAAATCAAGAAAAAATACGGCCCCTCCCTGGAGGAGGTAACCGCCTTTTTCGACCGCATCGACACCGAGCTGGCCGAGATGGAACAATTATCCGGTCGGGTGGAAGCGCTTGACGGGGAAATTGCCCGCTGCCACCAGGAACTGGCCGCCGCCGCCCGGGATCTTTCGGACAAACGCAAAAAAGCCGCCCAATCCTTTGAGAAAAAAGTAATCCGGGAACTGGCCGGGCTGAACATGCCCGACACCCGTTTTGAAATTCTTTTTTCCACCACCCCGGCCGCTGACAATATCTCGCCCTGGTTGACCGTGGATGGCATAATCATCGAAGAGACCGGCCTGGACAAGGCCGCCTTTCAGATCGCGCCCAATGTCGGGGAAACCATGAAGCCGCTGGCCAATATCGCCTCCGGCGGGGAGCTCTCCCGGGTGGTCCTGGCCTTGAAAGCCATGCTGGCCGGCCAAGAAGCGGTGGACACCGTCATCTTCGATGAGGTCGATGCCGGCATCGGCGGCGAAACCGCGGAAGTCGTCGGCAAAAAGCTGCGCCAGTTGTCCCGGTATCACCAGACCCTGTGCATCACCCACCTGCCCCAGATCGCCAAATTCGCGGACCATCATTACAAGATCGAAAAATCCGTGTCCGGCGGCCGGACCCGGACCGACATCAAACCCATCTCCGGCCAGGAACAGATCCGGGAACTGGCCCGGATGACCGGGGGCGAAAAAATCACGGACAAGACCCTGGCCCATGCCGAGGAAATGCTGTCCCGGGCGTCTGACACCTGACCCGGATATTTTTTGAAATATCGGGGTTAAAACGCTCCAGCCAGTTCCGGCACCAGGTTGTCCGGAACACCACCTTCCAGGGCGGTGATAACGTTGCGGGCCACCATGAGGCTCATGTTCTGGCGGGTCTGGATGGTAGCTGACCCGATATGGGGCAGCAGGACAACGTTGTCCAGGTCCAGCAACTCCCGGGTAACGGCCGGTTCATACTCATAAACATCTAACCCCGCCCCTTTCAGCCGGCCCGCGGCCAGGGCTGATGCCAGAGCGGACTCGTCGATTATCTCACCCCGGGCGGTGTTGATCAGGTAGGCTCCGGGCTTAATTCGTGACAGGGCTTCGCGATCCAGAAGATGCCGGGTCTGATCGGTCAGCGGGACATGCACCGAGATTACATCCGAGGCGGCCAGCAGTTCTGCCAGAGGACGATACTCAACCGACAACTCCGCCTCCGTCTCCTTGTCCAGCGGTTCGCGGTTATAATAAAGCACCTCCATGCCAAAGGCCCGGCACTTGGCGGCCAGGTCCCGACCTATCCGGCCCAGTCCGATAACGCCCAGTTTTTTCCCGGACAGCTCGTCACCCAGCATCAGCAGGGGACCCCAGCCCCCGAACCGGCCCTCCCGGGTGAACCGGTCGGCCGGGATAATCCGCCGGGTCAGGGTGATGATCAGGGCAAAAGCCAGCTCGGCGGTGGCATTGGTCAAAACCCCGGGGGTATGGGTCACCATAATGTCTCGTTCCCGCGCCGCCGCCACGTCGATGTTGTTGTACCCCACGGCGTAATTGGCGATAATTTTCAGATTCGCGGCCCGGTCCAGCAGCCCGGCGTCAATGCTGTCCGACAAGAGACAAATCAGGGCGTCGGCCCGGCTGACCTCTTTTTCCAATTGAGCCCTGTCAATGGGCCGGTTCTCAGTAAAAACGGAAACGGCGTACCGATCCCGCAAAAGCCGGGGCCCGGCTTCAGGGATTTCCCGGGTGATATAAACTGTTGCTGTCATGGCGCCTCCTTGGAGATTATCCTGGTTTAGGGTCATTTCCTCTTTTCATAATAAGCCGACAACCGGCGACCGGGCAATCATATATTTTAAACCTGATGTACTCGTAAAAAGTTCAAATTGGGACGGCAAAGTAAAAAGTTCAAGATCAAGGCGCAGATTTTTTCGAGGAATGCAGCGTACTTAGCAGTACGTGAAATTCCGAGAAAAACGCTGCAACGCAGCCGGCCGCCATGCGGCAATTGGACTTTTTACGAAGCCGTCAAACTTGGCCTTGCCGGAAAAGCCGCAATGATGTATATGACTGGTTACAAAGCGTTATAGCACCCCTATTGTTCTGGATTCAGGATCATCATGATAAACGTCGTCAACATATCCAAAGCCTATGGTTCGGAAACCCTTTTCAGTGATATCAGTTTTGATGTCAACCCCGGGGAACGGATCGGGCTGGTAGGCCGCAACGGCCACGGCAAAACCACTCTGCTGCGGATGATGATCGGCGAAGAAACTCCCGACAGCGGCACCATCGCCATCGCCCGGGGATACCGCCTCGGCTATCTCACCCAGATACTGAATTTTTCCCGGGACCGCCTCATTGATGAAGCCTGCCTGAGCCTGCCCGAATATCAGAAGCACGACCGCTGGCGGGCGGAAAAAATATTAAGCGGCCTGGGTTTCACGAAAACCGACCTGGATCACCATCCCCGGTCCTTTTCCGGAGGATACCAGGTACGTCTCAACCTGGCCCGAACCCTCCTGTCCGAACCAGACGCCCTGCTCTTGGACGAACCGACCAACTTTCTGGACGTTATTTCCATTCGCTGGCTGTCCGCTTTTTTGAACCAATGGCAGAAGGAACTGATTTTGATCACCCATGACAGATCCTTCATGGACAGCGTCATTACCCACACCATTGGCATCCACCGTAAAAAAATCAAAAAAATACCCGGTACCACCGCCAAATATTATGAACGCGTTCAGACCGAAGAGATCGTTCATGAAAAAACCCGGCGCAACGAGGAAAAAAAACGGCGCGAGACCGAAGAGTTCATTACCCGTTTCCGGGCCAAGGCCCGGCTGGCCGGCCTGGTGCAATCCCGGGTCAAAGCGCTGGAAAAGCAGGCCCCCCGGGAAAAGCTGGAGGGAATCCAGGGGCTGGATTTCTCCTTTCAGTATGAACCCTTTCCGGCCAAAACACCTTTGCAGGTATCTGACCTGACCTTTGGTTATCAGCCGGAAGCAACTTTGATCGAAAACCTGGACCTGGTGCTGGGAAAACAGGACCGGCTCGGCGTAATCGGCAAAAACGGCAGCGGTAAGACCACCCTGCTGAGGCTGCTGGCCAAGGAGCTGAGCCCGGACAGCGGCAGAATTAGCCTTCACCCGGCCGTCCGGTCAGGTTACTACGCCCAGACCAACCGGCGGCTTTTAAACGACAACGAAACCATCGAAGAAGCCCTGATGAACGCCGGCTGCAAACGGCAGAAGGCCCGGGACATCTGCGGCACCCTGATGTTTTCCGGCGACCTGGCCCTGAAGCGAATCGGGGTCCTGTCCGGCGGCGAAAAAAGCCGGGTCCTGCTGGGCCGGCTGCTGGCTTCACCGGTCAACCTGCTGCTACTGGATGAGCCGACCAACCACCTGGACATGGATTCCTGCAATGCCTTTCTGGAGGCTATCGATAATTTTCCCGGGGCCGTCATTCTGGTCACTCACAATGAGATGTTTCTGCATCGGCTGACCAGCCGGCTGGTCGTATTTCAGGGCGACGGAGTCCGGTTGTTCGAGGGCGGCTACCGGGATTTCCTGGAAAAAGTGGGCTGGGAGGAAGAAGGCGGCAAGAGACCAGAGCAACCGCCGGAGCAGCAGCCGGAGCAACAACCGGAGACACCCCGGGGCAAAAGCGACGGCGTCGTCAGCAAAAAAGAATCCCGCCAACAGCGGGCCGAAATTCTCAAACGCCGTTCCCGGATCATTAATCCCCTCCAGAAACGCATCACCGCAACGGAAACCGCCGTGGAAGAAAAAGAGGCCCGGGCCGAGGAACTAAATGCCGCCATGGTCAGCGCTTCCACCACCGGCGATGGCCCCCGCGTCGCCGAACTGTCCCGGCAGCACCACCAGTTGCAGTCCGAGATAGACCAGTTGTACGAACGGCTGGATTCTCTCTGCGATGAACTGGAGGCCGGTGAAAAAAAATTTGACCGGGAACTGGAAGAGTCGGGCGGATAAGAAGCGGTCAAGCGCCGCCCGTCAGCATATCCATGGCCTCGGCGGCGCTGAGGCCTTCATGAACAATAGAGCAGGCCGCTTTGACGAACAAGCTGGGCGACTTGTGCTGAAAAGCGTTACGGCCGATGGACAGGCCGCTGGCCCCGGCCGCCATGGCTCCCTCAATGCTTTCAAACATCTCCTTATCACCCAGTTTACTGCCGCCGGCAATCAGGACCGGCGCGGGGCAGCCTTCCACCACCTCGGCGAAAGACTCGGCATCGCCGGTATAATTGGTTTTCACGAAATCCGCCCCCATCTCGGCACCCATGCGGGCGGCGATTTTAACCATTTCCACATCTTTTTCATCATCAATTTTCGGCCCCCGCGGATACATCATGGCGATCAGCGGCATGCCCCAGTGAATGCATTCCACCACGACGCGGCCAAAATCTTTGAGCATTTCCGCCTCATTTTCATCGCCCACGTTGATGTGGACCGATACCCCGTCAGCCCCCACCCGCAGGGCGTTTTCCACGGTATTCACGATAACTTTCCGGTTGGGACGGGGCGAGAGCATGCTGGCCGCCGAAAGATGCAGGATCAGGCCGACGTCCTTGCCATAAGAGCGATGTCCGAACTTGGGCAATCCCAGATGCCCGATAACGGCGTCGGCACCGCCCTCGGCCACCGCGTCCACCGCCCCGGACAAATCAATCAGCCCCTTGATGGGGCCGGCTGTCATGCCGTGATCCATGGGCACGATCACCGTTTTCTGAGTATTCCGGTTCATGATCCGTTCCATCCTTATGGCTTTACCACTGGTAAACATGTCTTTCTCCTTATTATAAATTTTCGGTCAGCACCGCTTCCAGCTCCGATTCCGCTCCGAAAAAAAAATGATCGGCCCCCGTGATTACCGAAAATCGAGCCGCGCCGTTCCAGGCGGGCAGCAAGGCGGCTATTTTCTCCGGAGGTCCCAGTTCGTCTTCGCTGCCGCTGACCACCAGCTTTAAATTTTCCAGCCAACCGACTTCCGCGAAATCCAGCAAGGCCACCGGCGGCGCCACCAGAATCATCCGGCTGACGGACCCGAAGCCAGCGGCGCCAACGGCGCAGACCCAGGCTCCGAAGGAATATCCGGCCAGCTCCGGCTGCGGAATGCCGGCGGCAGCCAGCCGATCAAGGGCGGCCGAGACATCATCCCGCTCACCACGGCCGCCGTCATACTCTCCGCCGCTGCCGCCCACTCCCCGAAAATTAAAACGCAGGGTGGCGTAGCCGCTCTGCCGGTAGGCCCGGGCAATAGCCTCCACCACGTTGTTGAACATGTCCCCGCCGTAAAGAGGATGGGGGTGTGTCACCACCACTCCCCGATCGGACGTTCCCGGCGAGAACAACCCGACCAGCTTACTCTGGCCGCCGGCGAATTCTATTTTTTCTTCCACCCGGATCTCCTTCCATCAAACCGAACAAGTTCAGTCATGCCAGCTTTGAGCGCGAAGGCCCTCAGGGAACGGACTTCATTACGGCTACCAGCTCTTCTCCGAATTCAGCCTTCTGCCAGTTTTTCAAATCTTCCAATTCATCCAGGGCGCTTCTGTCCTGAGGGTGAGTCTGGGCCACCGTCATCAGCAAAGCATTGGGAAACAGTACTCCGGGATCAATTTCCAGCGTCCGGGCCGTTTTTTGTCGCCATTGTTTGAGGGCGTTTACCCGGGCTACCATCTGAGGAGACTGCCCCGGCCTTCTTTCCCGGGGGTATACCGGCAGTCGTTTTTCCGACAGGGACAGGGCCGCGTTCACGGCCCGGCAAATCCGATCAGCATACATGGAGACCTGCTTTCTGGAAAAAGCGCCGGTCGCGATGAGGCGTTCCCGATTTCTCGGTTTCACGTCAGCCACCTGAAAAAGGGAAGCGTTACTCATCACCTTAAAGGGCGGTCGATCCTTCTGACGGGCTATATCGAGGCGGAGCCGAAGCAGCCTTTCCAGAACGGCCAGCCCGCGGCGGTCCAGGCGACCAGCCCCCTTGATTTTTTTAAAGAGGGGTTGATCGTTTGCCTCCGCGCACCGCACCGCGCAAAGCAAGCGGCACTCTTCATCAACCCAGGCTTCCCGACCTTTCTCCCGCAGCCTGGCTTTCAGCTCCCGGTATAAAGCCTCCAGATAAATCACGTCCCCGGTGGCATAATTCATCATCTCCGGAGGCAGGGGACGCTGGGACCAGTCACTCTTCTGGTATTTTTTTTCCAAAGAGGCCCCGATAACCCGTTGTACCAGAGAATTCAGGCCGCTCTCCGGAAAACCCAGAAAACGGCAAGCCACTTCAGTATCAAACAAATTATCAATAGTTATGCCAAAATCCCGGTGAAGACTGCGAATATCATAGTCGGCGCCATGAAAAATTTTCTTAATGGAGGCATCGGCAAACACCGTCTTCAAGGGAGACAGATCTTTAACCACCAGAGGATCGACCAGAAAAGAGCGTTTGCCGGCGGCAATTTGCAGCAGGCATACCTTTTCCGTAAAATGAAACATGGAATCGGCTTCCAGGTCAAAGCCCAGGGCCTTCTGTCGCTTCAAGGTGGGAATGATTTCTTTTAAAGCCGCGTCGGTATCGATCATCTGAAACGGCCGGCCGGTTGTGCCTGTGTCACTCAAAAGCCCCTCTTCTGTTTTCCAGCCGGATATCAAGATGCTTCAATTTTTCGATTATTTCGGTCTTGGCCTGGTTGTCCTGACGGAGGGTCCGGCACCGCTCGTCCAGCTGGCTGATTTTACGGTTGAATTCCACCAGGGCGGTTTTACTTTCAGCGCGGCATTGCTTCAGCCGTTTCAACAAACCGACAACGCAGGCGGCGTTCACCGCCGAGACCGCCTTCAATCCCAGGGCTTCTTCCAGGCAGTTAACAGCCCGGTCCAGATCAGGCGCCGGATTGTCCTCATGAGAATAAAACATTGCCAGTCTGACCAGAGTATCGGCCCGGTCCTGCCGATTCTGCCCGGGGACCTCGGCGCTGGCCTGCTCCAGGGCCTGCATCTCTTTTTCCGACCAGGCGGGATAAGCCGGGGGGAGCGTCGCTTCCGGCCGGCTGAGGCCGGCGCGGCACCCGGAAAAACCGGTCAGCGTAACCATTAAAAGCAGCATCAGGCCGATGCCGCCGGCCTTTATTGAAAAATTAATCGTCCTGTTCATCGCTGATTTTCCTGCGGTCAACCAGGTAAAGACTGCCGCTTATGTTTTTGGCGTGCTCTTTGATTTCCGCCGCGATTTCTCCGATGCGAATCGTGCTGATATCAAGCTGCTCCCGATTGGTTACCACGGCGATTGAAATCGTCATGAGAGGGAAATCCCATAATTCGCCTTGCCGGGTTTTGGCGGTAATATAACCACGCTCCCTGTCTTCTTTATCATAGAACTGAACCACCTCCCTGTCAAACATTTCAATGATGGTTTCACAAATGCCGGCGTATCGCTCGGCCTGAGAGATAACTGCAAAATCATCCCCCCCGATATGCCCCAGAAAAGTATCCCCAGTGCCGTGATCAGCAATAGCAGACTCGATCATCCGGGCGGTGCGCTTGATAACTTCGTTGCCCCGGGCATATCCATAGCGGTCATTGAAAGCTTTGAAATTGTCGATATCTACCAGGCAGAAAGCAATCGGCTCCCTGGAGTCAACCCGCTGCTGCAAGACATTTTCCACGGCCGTGCCGCCGGGCAGCCGGGTCAGAGGGCTGGCATCCAGATCCATCACCTCCAGCCTGGCCAGACGCTGGGCCATGGCGATAAAAGACCGGGCCAGCACTCCGAACTCGTCCCGCTCTTTGACATCCGGTATAAAATCAAACTGGCGTTCCGAAAACTTAGCCGTGGCCAGTTTCAGCTGATTAATGGAACGCGACACGCTGCGGGTAATGACCAGCGCCGCCCCGATCCCGATGCAGATACCCAGTACCGAAAGGACGGCCGTGACATACAGGGCCTTGGTGCTGAACTGGCTGGTCAGCTGTATCTTATGGGCCAGTTCCTGGCGGGTGGAAGTAGAAATTTTTTTCATGGCTGACAACTGCCCGTCCACCAGTTGCTGGATTTCATCGTTTTTCCGTTCTGCGGCCTGTTCCAGGGCAGTCACCTTGTCAATCGCGAACAGCTCCCGGTAAATATCGCTAAAGCGGCGGTGAAGCTCGTCCAATCGGCGCGCTTCCGATTCCTTAGCCAGATTTTCCACCTGCAATAACCGCCTCATGGTAGCCTCAAATTCATCGTTTCTTCTGGCAAACAGATCCTTCATTTCATCGCTTTTCATAATCAGATAGCGACGGCCGTAAGATTCCTGGGCCAGCAGACTGTCGGTCATTTTGTCGACCGCCTCGATAACAATCATATTATTATTGACGATGTCACGGCTGATATCGCCCAGGGCGACCAGGCTGGACAGGGTGTAAGCGGACAAGAGGACAATGATCAGGGACAGGGGCAGATAGGCCAGGGTCATCTTGGTGGCAATAGTAGACCGGAAAATCTTTTTTTTTATACCATTTTTCCAATCAGAAAATGCTGCCGCTGCCGGCCTGAGCCTGTTCATGGCTGACCTGCCCGCCCCTGTATCTTGCCGTACTCATCCCGGATATCATGATATTTTTGAACGATTATGTCTTTATAGTTATCTTTCACTGTATTTCAGCTGGTTTTACCGTTGCTAACCTGTTATTTTTAATTTTTGACGGCTTCGTAAAAAGTCCGATTGCCGCAAGGCGGCCGGCTGCGTTGCACCGCATTTCTCGGAATTTCACGTACCGCTAAGTACGCTGCCTTCCTCAAAATACGCTGCGCCTTGATCTTGAACTTTTTACTTTGCCGTCCCAATTTAAACTTTCTATGAGGCCAACTGTCTTTGAACTTTGAACAATAGAGGAGCATTCCAGGCAAAGCCACCGCAACCGGCCGGGCACAGCCCCCCCTCAGGACCGCCGGCTGTTTTTTTCCTTGACCAGTTGAGTGATTTATCATTATTTTATAAACTTTATTAATCATTGTCAATTATCTGGTCTATTTTTGAACCTGTCGCGATAATCGCGTCTCCTTTAAAAACGGATATATAATGATCAACATCACCCTTCCCGACCAGCAGATTCTCAAGTTTGAAGGGCCGATCTCCGGCCACGGCATTGCCAGGCGTATTTCCGAAGGACTCTGGCGCAATTGTGTCGCCATCGAGATTGACGGGCGGCTCTACGACCTGGACGCGACCATTGAGCACGACGCCGCCGTCAGGCTGATTACCACCCGGGACGAGGAAGGCCTTCACGTCATGCGGCACAGCGCCGCCCATGTCATGGCCCAGGCTGTCCAGCACGTTTTTCCGGAGGCGGAACTGACCATCGGGCCGGTGGTGGAAGACGGTTTTTATTACGATATTGACATGGAACCGATCTCCGAAGAAGCTTTCCCGGCCATTGAGGCTGAAATAAAAAAAATCGTCAAGGCCAAAATCCCCTTCACCCGACAGGTCGTCTCCAAAGAAGAAGCCCTGTCCATGTTCCAGAATCAGAAATATAAAACGGAACTGATCCGGGAACTGGCAGACCAGACCATCTCCCTGTACACCCAGGGGGATTTTACCGATCTGTGCCGGGGGCCACACGTGCCCCATACCGGTTTTGTCAAGGCTGTCAAGCTGCTGAAAATATCCGGGGCTTACTGGCGGGCGGACCAGAACCGGGAGCAGCTGCAGCGCCTCTATGGCACGGCCTTTTTTTCCAAAAAGGAGCTGGACGCCTACCTGCACCTGATGCAAGAAGCCCGCCAACGGGATCACCGCAAGCTGGGGTCGGCCCTGGATCTGTTCAGTTTCCACCAAGAAGCCGCCGGCATGCCCTTTTTTCATCCCCGGGGCATGACGATCTGGAACGCCCTCCTGGATTACTGGCGACAGGAACACCAGGCGGCCGGGTATGTCGAAATCAAAACCCCGGTCATGCTGGACCGCTCCCTGTGGGAAAAAAGCGGCCACTGGGATAATTACCGGGAAAATATGTATATTTCCGAAATTGACGAGGCCCAGTACGCCATCAAACCCATGAACTGCCCGGGGGGCATGCTCCTGTACGGAGAAAAGCTTTATTCCTACCGGGACCTGCCTCTGCGCATGGCTGAAATCGGACTGGTTCACCGCCATGAACTCAGCGGCGTCCTGTCCGGTCTCTTCCGGGTGCGGGCTTTTCACCAGGATGACGCCCATATCTTCATGACACCCGACCAGATCAAAGACGAAATCCTGGCCGTGTTGCGGCTGGTGGATCGGATCTACAGTACCTTCGGGCTGGGCTTTCACCTGGAGCTCTCCACCCGGCCTAAAAAATCCATCGGTACCGACCAGCAATGGGAAAGCGCCACTTCCGGCCTGTCCTCGGCGCTGGACGCCTACGGCCGGGGCTACCAGGTCAACGAAGGAGACGGCGCTTTTTACGGTCCCAAGATTGACGTACACATCAAGGACGCCCTGGGCCGGACCTGGCAGTGCGGCACCATTCAACTGGACATGTCCCTGCCGGAGCGGTTTGACCTGGCCTACATCGACGCCAACAATCAAAAGCAGCAGCCGGTTATGATTCACCGGGTCATCTACGGATCCATTGAACGATTCTTCGGCATTCTGGTGGAACACTACGCCGGAAAATTTCCCCTCTGGCTGGCCCCGGTTCAGGCCATCCTGCTGCCCATCAACGACGAGCTGGCCGCTTTTGCCGCGGAAATCCGGGAAAAATTTCTAGTCGCCGGTATCCGCGCGGAAACCGACAGCCGCTCGGAAAGCCTCAATAAAAAAGTCCGGGAAGCGCAGCTGGCCAATATCCCCCTGATCATAACCCTGGGCAACCGGGAACAGTCTTCCGGGACTTTATCCGTCCGGACCCTGGACGGCCGGGTCAACCAGGGCGTCACCCACCAGGACTTTCTGGCCCGGGTCACCGAACACATCCGGCTCAAAAAACAGGATCTATCAATTTTTTAAAAGGGAGGCCCGACATGAGCGCCACAGTCCCTCAGGAATTTCTGGATGCCGCCGATATCAGCCGGGTACTTTCCAGAATAGCCCGCGAAATAATCGAAATTCACCAAAGCGTCACCAACCTGGCGCTGATCGGCATCCACACCCGGGGCGTTTTTTTGGCCAAACGCCTGGCCGAAGAGATTTCTTCTATCGAGGGCCGGCCGGTCTTGACCGGCGACATGGATATTACCCTTTACCGGGACGACTGGACCCGCATCAGCGCCCAGCCGGTAGTCCGCTCCACCACCATCCCTTTTTCGGTGGACGACATGCATGTCATCCTGGTGGACGACGTCCTTTTTACGGGGCGCACCACCCGGGCCGCCCTGGACGCTCTCATGGATTTTGGTCGACCGGCCCGGGTGGAACTGGTCGTTCTCATCGACCGGGGCGGTCGGGAATTGCCGATACAGGCGGATTACATCGGTAAATTCATCAAAACCAGCTCTTCCCAGATGGTATCTGTTCTGCTGACCGAATCCGATGATCAGGATCGGGTCATCATCGAAGAAGCGGGGGCCGGACAATGAGCAGCCGGGAACACAAAAAAAAGTCCCCCTCGGGCATCAGGACCGGCGTTATCAGCCTTTCCAGCAGCCGGACCCTGGCTGAAGACAAAAGCGGCCACTGGATTTGCCGGGAGGCGCGCAAGGAAGGTCACCAGGTGGTAGTCCACGAGATTGCGCCCGACAATATTGACCTGATCCGGACGGCTGTCTGCCGTGTCATCAACCGGCACCAGCCGCACCTGTTGATTCTGACCGGAGGCACCGGCATCGCCGGCCGGGATGTTACCGTGGAAGCCATGCGCCCCCTGTTCCGCAAGGAACTGTCTTCCTTTGGCGTAGCAGCGGCCCAACTCAGCTTTGAAAAAATCGATTCCGCAGCCATTTTATCCCGGACTACCGCCGGGCTTTTCGGGGACACCGCCATCTTCTGCCTTCCCGGCAGCAAAGATGCCTGTAAGCTCCTGTGCCGGGGGCTGATCTTTCCGGAGGCCGGCCACCTGGCCAAACATCTTCAAGAGTAAGGCCGTCTTTTTAAAATAACATCTGAAAACCGGAGAACATATCCATGCTGATAACGGAAATTCTGGCCCGCAACGCCCGTGTCTACGGCGGGGAAACCGCCCTGATCGAGCGCAGCCCGGGAGAAAGCCTCCGCCGGGAAATCACCTGGCAGGAATTTGACGACCAGAGCAATCAACTGGCCCGGGCCCTGATAGCGGCCGGCGTCCGGAAAGGCGACCGGGTGGTACATCTGATGATGAACTGCCTGGACTGGCTGCCTGTATATTTCGGTATTCTGCGCACCGGCGCCTGGGCCGTGCCCCTGAACTTCCGTTTTTTGGCTGAAACCATCAGCCGCTGCGTGGAAACAGCCGAAGCCAAAGTAATAATTTTCGGCGAAGAGTTCATCGATCGCGTTAACAAAGTCAAAAGCGAACTGGACCGGACCGTTACCACCTATATCTTCTGCGGCGCCGAGGCCGTCAAGCCCGACTATTGCCGTTCCTGCCGGGAACTCCTCAGCGAGTTTGATCCGGTTGATCCGGGCATTGAAATCGGCCTGGAAGACCCCGCCGCCCTTTACTTTACTTCCGGCACCACCGGCGATCCCAAGGCCACCCTGCTGACTCACCGCAATCTGGAACTCTCCTGTTATATTGAGAACCGGCATCACGGCCAGACCCACGAAGACAACTTCCTCTGCATTCCGCCCCTGTATCACACCGGGGCCAAAATGCACTGGTTCGGCAATTTTATCGTCGGCGCCAAAGCCGTTATCATGAAAGGCATTGAGCCGGCCTGGATCATCCAGGTCATTTCCGAAGAAAAGATCACCGTGGTCTGGCTGCTGGTACCCTGGGCGCTGGACATTCTCTTTGCCATAGAAAACGGCGACATCAAACTGGAACAATACCAGTTGGACCAGTGGCGGCTGATGCATATCGGGGCTCAGCCGGTGCCGGCCAGCCTGATCAGGGAATGGAAAAAGATATTTCCCCATCACCAATACGATACCAACTATGGTTTAACCGAAACGACCGGCCCGGGCTGCGTTCACCTTGGCCTGGAAAACATGCACAAGGTCGGGGCCATCGGCCGGCCCGGTTTTGACTGGGAAACCCGCGTCGTGGACGACAACCAGCTGCCGGTCAGTCCGGGCCAGGTGGGCGAGCTGGCCGTTCGCGGCCCCGGAGTCATGAAAGAATATTACAAAAATCCGGAGGCAACCGCGGAAGTCCTCCGGGATGGCTGGCTTCTGACCGGTGACATGGCCAAAACCGACGAAGACGGTTTTATCTGGCTGGTGGACCGCAAAAAAGACATCATCATTACCGGCGGAGAAAATATTTTTCCGGTGGATATTGAATCTTTTTTATTTACTCACCCCAAAATTTTCGACGCCGCCGTTATCGGTCTGCCCAGCCTGCGTCTGGGGGAAATCGCCACCGCCATCATCCAGCCCAAGGAGGGCCAGACCCTGACCAAGGAAGAGCTGGTGGAATTCTGCTCCCAACTGCCCCGTTATAAACGCCCCCGTAAATTCATCTTTGACGAGATACCCCGTAATCCCACCGGTAAAATTGAGAAGCCCCGGCTGCGTCAGAAATACTCCTGACCCTGATATCCGTTATGCCCTGGCAGTTCACGGCTCAAATCGGACGCGGCTGCCAGTCCCGCCCCGGCGGGATCGCGGCACGAAAGGTTGGAGTTGGATTTTTCAAGGACTCAGGCCGGCGGCGGAACGACCATATGATTCAAGGGACCGGCCCCGTGGCCGATCCCCGGAGCCCGGCGGATGGCCTCGGTAATGTATCGCTTGGCCGCGGCGGCGGCTGTAAAAAAGTCCGCCCCCAGGGCCAGGTTGGCAGCCAGAGCCGAGGAAAAGGTACAACCGGTGCCGTGGGTATTGGCAGTCTCAATCCGGGGAGCAGACAGGGTTTCAAAGCGGCGGCCATCCCAGATCAGGTCCACGGCCTCGGAGCCGGCCAGATGCCCGCCCTTGATTACGGCCTGTCGCGCTCCGGCCGCGATCATGCAGCGGGCGGCTTGCTCCATGTCGGCCCTGGTCTGAATGTTAAAACCGGCCAGCAATTCAGCCTCGTAAATATTGGGGGTGACTATGTCCGCCAGGGGGAATAATCGCTCCAGCAGAGCGGAGCGCGCCTCTGACCTCAGCAGAGCGTAACCGCTCTTGGAAATCATGACCGGATCCAGCACTACCGGCGGCGGGGCGGAAACCCGCGACAGGGCTTCGGCGATCTTTTCAATCAAGGCCGGGCCGGAGACCATCCCGATCTTGACGACATCCACGGTCACGTCTTCAAAGACCCTCACGATTTGTTCCCGGACAAGGGCCGGGTCAATCTCCTGAACATCATAAACTTTGCGGGTGTTTTGTACCGTCACCGCGGTTATGGCGCTCATTCCGAATACCCCATGAGCCTGGAAGGTTTTCAAATCAGCCTGGATACCAGCCCCGCCGGACGGATCCGACCCGGCAATGGTTAACGCGATTTTCATGCCTGCCCCCTTAACCCGGATATTCAATGCAATTCTATATCAAATGCTATTTTGCCCTGTTTCCGTCGCGGACTCAAACCTTAAAATTCGTGCTCCATCATGAAATATCCCGGCTAAAAAATTATCCGGCTTGACCTTGACCGTCCGGGTTAAATGATTACTATTATATTTAAAGAAGGTAAGTTTTCAAAAACATTGACTTTGTGATCTACCAGCAGATTGTATGCCTGGTTGATCACAACTGACAAATCTTAAATTAAAGGAGATGATTTTATGAACACTCTTATGCCTATATTTGCCAACAACCGTTTGAACACCGCCACGGATCCCGAAAGAAGCATGTGGGATCACCTCTTTGGTAATCTGAACCAGACCACTTTTCGGGAAGAGGCTGAAACCTGGATTCCGGCCATTGACATGGCTGAGACAGAGAAAGAATATACCATCAAGGCGGAACTTCCCGGAATGAAAAAGGATGATATCGACATTTCCCTCACGGACGATTTTTTAACTGTCAGAGGTGAAAAAAAATATGAAAACAAGGATGAAAAGGAAAGTTATTACTACCGGGAAAGCGGTTACGGCAGTTTCAGCCGCAGTTTGAAACTGCCTGAAGACGCTTCACCGGAGGAAGTTGACGCCACTTATTCCAATGGTGTTCTGAAAGTGGTGGTACCGAAAAAGGAAGCCGCCCAACCCAAAAAGATATCAGTTAATTAGTGTCCATCCATTTCACATGGATGGCACCATCTGGTGTTTCCAATCCAGAAATGTGAATTTTTTCGCAAGGTCAAGGAAAACAAGGGGTTGCGCGGAGGCGTACTGGACGTACGCCGCACAAGCAACCCCACAGTTTGACGTAGAGATTGCGGAAAAAGGCCATTTATGGATGGAAACTAATTAGCCCGGATATTTCACCCTGCGGGCGAGTTACACTCACGCCTACCCCCCCTGTGGCGGGGCCGATTCTCCCCTGTTTACTTCGGCCCTGCCATTTTTTTGACCTGCGGGTCTGCGACAAAAAAATGGGTAGGAAGTGTGTAAATAGTTGACAGGCGAGG
>JBKHHL010000021.1:0-23678 GCA_046539175.1 Desulfosudaceae bacterium | reverse complement strand
CTAACCCGGATATTTCATGAAATATCCGGTGCTGAAGTTAATTTTCAGCAGAACAACTGACGTCAAGCCGATTTTATCAATCCAGAAACCGCTCTTCAATAGAGATATCGCTTCGGGATTTTACGGCCTCTAACCATTGCTCAAAGGCCTGATTCTTTTTTTGTCGGCGCAGCGAGTCCACCGTCTTATCCCGGTTTTCGGCAAATTCTTCTTCATCCGGAAATTGACGGTCGGCCAGGGAAATGACGTAATACCCGTCTTTTCCGGCCAGCACCTCATCGGCCACCGGATTGTCTTTGGTCAGCTGAAAGGCGGTTGCGGAAAGTGACGACACCTGACCGATCTCCGGGACACTTTCTCCGCGCTTGAAATAATCAGTGGTTTGGGCGGTCAGATCGGCTTTATCAGCGGCCTCGGCCAGAGATTGACGGTTGCTGTTTTGCACCTCCGCCAGCAGGTCTGCCGCTGCCGCCGCCGCTTTTTCATCCCGCATGGTTTCAATCAAATCCGATTCCACCCGTGACCGGACAGTCTCCAGCTCGGGTTCCCGTGACTCCCGGCGCTCCTCCACCTGAAACAGATAGTAGCCGCCGTCAATTTCGACCACGTCACTGATATCCCCGGTCGATAACTCAAAAGCCTCCCGCAGCAATTGGTCGCTGTCGGGAATATTTTTGATTCGATCCCGGCGACTGAGGAGGGGCGTGGTTTCAGCGCTCAGGTCCAGGGATCGGGCCGCCTCCGGCACGCTGTTTTCGTCAAGGGCGCGATCAAAAGCTTCCAGAGCGGCTTCATAGGCCAGATCCCGGGCCTTGGTCCGCGCGAGCCGCTCCCTGATTTCATCTTTAACATCAGCCAGGGGCTTGACCTCAGCCGAATTAACCTTATCCACCTTAATCAAATGCCAGCCGAATCTGGTTCTTACCGGTTTACTGACCTGTCCGGCTTCCATGGAAAAAGCTTTTTCAGCAAACGGCGCCACCATTTCGTCTTTTTTAAAAGCCCCCAGTCGGCCGCCGTCTGAGGCGCTGGGCCCCTCGGAATATTCCCTGGCCGCTGCCGCGAAGTCCTGACCGTCCTTGATCCGGTTATAAATTTCCAGCGCCTCCTCCCGCTTCTGCTCGACCAGTTCCGCCGGGGCGTCGTCAGCCGCCTTGATCAGTATATGCCTGGCTTCAACGGTTTTCTCGCTGGCATAATTATCCTGATTGTCCTGGTAATATTCTTCAATTTCATTATCCGAAACCGCGGCCTGATCCGTGTATTGCTCCGGAGCAAAAGCCAGATAGGTAATTTTTACCCGGGCCGGGGACTGGTAATCCTGCTGATGCTCCTCAAAAAATTTCTCCACAGCCTCTTCCGAAGGCTCCACCTCCTGATATGAATCGGGGTTAAAAAAAACAAAGTTGATTTTCAGCCTGGTATTCTGCCAGTTATACCAGCGGCGGGCTTCATCTTCGGCCACCTTGACGCCATCGGTGATAATAGCGTGCATCTTGTCGATGAGCAGCTGCTGGCGTTGGCGCCGCTCAAAAGTTTCCGGCATCATCCGGTTGTGCTGAAGAACGCGGTTGTACAAGGTCCGGTCAAACCGGCCGTCTTTCTGAAAAGCGCTTATGGCGCTGATGGATTGAGCCAGCTCTTGGTCGGTAACCCGCAGGCCGTAATCAGCCGCCTGCTGCGCCACAATTCTTTCATTAACGACCTGGTCCATGGCCTGCTTCTTTAAATTCAACCTCTCCAGCATGTCATCGTCCAGATTGTCTCCGAACTGCCGGCGAACTCTTTCCAGTAGTTCATAATACCGGTTCTGAAAGGCCGTAGCTGAAACCTCCTCTCCGTTTACCTTGGCTGCTACGGTTGTCTGCTTGTCGCGAAAATTGCCCACTCCCATAAAAACAAAAGCCAGCACGATAACCGACAGAATGACCTTGATCATCCAGGAAGAGGCCCGTTGACGCATGAATTGCAGCATAAATCAAAAATCCTTTAAAAATAAAAAGTTATTAATTAAATCAGTTGTTTTTAAACATTCGGTTTAATCCCTACTTATAATGATCCGCTGTTAAGGTCAAGTAAATTAGCTCAAATGCTTCAGCAAAATCAATTTGGACTCTTGCAGTTTAACATAAATTATCTTTTTTTGTTATTCCTATAAATTTACTTGCTTTTTATTAATTTATTTTCTATAACTTTTTTTATAAAAGACAATAAAGCCCGAGCCTTGCTTACTGTTTTCTAACAAAGGAGGTCTGTTATGGCTGGAAAAACCAAGCATGTCACGCTGGACGCCGCTTTCAAATCATTACTGAAAGATTACGGCATTCCCAGTAAAAAAGAAATTGAGCGGATCAACGCCAAGATTGATCGCATGGAAAAGATGTTAAAAAAATCAACGGTTGCGGACAAAAAGACGGCCCCGCGGGCGACCAGTTCCAAGACGACCGGATCCCGTCGCATGTCGGCCACCAACGCCGTTCTGGACAGCATTAAACGAAGTAAAAAAGGCGCCGATTTCAACAGCCTGCAATCCAAGACCGGTTTTGACGAAAAGAAGCTCCGCAACATTATTTTCCGCCTCCATAAACTGGGCAAAATCAAGCGGGTCAGCCGTGGTGTTTATGAAGCCGTGGAATAAGTCACAAGGTCGTTAACCCAACCATAAACAGTCGGTTTTGCGGGGGTTTTTTACCCGCGCCCCTCTCCCCGACACTTCCATGCAAATCAGCCATCAGGAAGGCGGGCCGGTTGACTCCGGCCGGTCCCGAAGGCAGGCAGAACAGAACTAAAGCGGAACGGAGCCTGACATGAGCGAGAACGCCACCGGACCTGACGCCAGGCTGTTCCCCGGAGATGTGGTTAATGGTTATCGACTGGTAAATGTTTTTTTACTGGCTGAAATTAACGCCCGGGTGCAGCTTTTCCAGCACATTAAAACAAGAGCCAGGCACCTCCATATAGAAAACAGAGACCGGGAAAACAGTTTCGCGGTTGCCTTTAAAACCATCCCCCGGGACGCCACCGGTGTGGCCCATATCCTGGAGCACACCGTTCTGTGCGGTTCTGAAAAATACCCGGTTCGCGACCCCTTCTTTTCCATGATCAAAAGAAGCCTGAGTTCATTCATGAACGCTCTGACCGCCTCCGACTGGACCATGTACCCCTTTGCCACCCCCAACACCAGGGACTTTTACAATCTGCTGGACGTTTACCTGGACGCGGCCTTTTTTCCGATTTTGTCGGAACTGAGTTTCAGGCAGGAGGGGCACCGCCTGGAAATTGTTCCGGCCGCGGGTAAAACGGAGGACTTTGACCTGGTCTTCCAGGGAGTAGTCTACAATGAGATGAAAGGGGCCATGTCCGCTCCGGAACAGATACTGCACCGATCTCTCCTGCGGGAACTCTATCCGGATACTACCTACAGCTATAACTCCGGCGGTGATCCGGCCGAAATACCTCACCTGACTCACCAGCATCTCAAGGAGTTCCACCGCCGGCATTACCATCCCAGCAACGCCTTTTTTTATACCTGCGGCGACCTTCCGGTGAGCGACCACCTGGCCTTTATCAACGACAAGGTTCTGTCCCGCTTTACGGCCATTGATCCCCGAACCGAGGTGCCGGCCCAGCCGAGATGGGACCGACCTCGTTCGGCCACCACAAGCTATCCCATAACCCCTGAAGAAGATCCGGCCCGTAAATATCAGGTCTGCCTGGCCTGGCTGACCGCTGACATCAACGAAATCTTTGATGTTTTCACCCTGGTTGTCCTGGAACAGGTTTTGCTGGGCAATTCCTCCTCGCCCTTACGAAAGGCCCTGATGGATTCCGGACTGGGCAGCTCCCTCAGCGACGGTACCGGGCTGGAAGCGGACTTACGGGATGTCATGTTTGCCTGCGGACTGAAAGACGTCGGCCAGGAGGACGTACCAGCCATTGAAGCAATCGTCATGGACACCCTGACCGGACTTAGCCGGCAGGGCCTTGACCCGGACCTGGTGGAGTCGGCCATTCATCAGATTGAATTTCAGCGCAAGGAAGTATCCAACACCCCTTATCCTTACGGCATCAAGCTCTTTCTGACCATTGCCGGCAACTGGCTGCACGGCTCCTCCCCGGAAGACATTCTCCAGATTGACCCCCTGGTTGAACGACTCTATCGGGAAATGGAGGCCGGGCCTTTCTGGGAAGAACGCCTCCAGACTTTTTTTCTGAAAAATACCCATCGGCTCACCCTGACGCTGGCCCCGGATTTGGGCCTGTCTGAAGAAGAAGCCCGAAGAGAGGCCGCCCTCCTGGACAGGCTGAAAACATCCCTGACCCCTTCCGACCAGGAAAAAATCCGGCAGGACGCCCGGGCCCTGGAAAAATTGCAAATGGAACCGGACCATCCGGAGGTGCTGCCGACCCTGGAACTTTCTGACATTTCGCCGGAAATTTCCTGGGCCCCGGAAACCAGGCCGGAACAAAACATCTTCTGTTACGCCCAGCCTACTTCCGGCATCTTTTATTACACCGCGGCCATGGGTACCGGCCTGTTACCGAAAGAGCTGGTACCACTGGTGCCGTTTTTCTGCTATGCCCTGCCGCGGATGGGGACGACTCAACGGGATTACGCCGAGCTGGCCCGTTATATTGACCTGCACACGGGCGGACTGGGAGTATCGGCCCAGGCTAACACGGCTTTCCGGGAAGAGAGCCCGGCCCTGCCTTATGTGTCGTTCTTCGGCAAATGCCTGGACCGCAAACAGGACCACCTGTTCGGGATTATCAACGAGATCATTACCGGGTTCGATTTTTCCAACACCCGCCGTTTGAAACAGCTGCTGATGGAATACCGGGCTTCTTTTGAATCTTCCATCGTTCCCGGCGGTCACCGGTACGGCCTTTCCCTGGCTTCCCGAAACTTTTCCCCGGCCTGCGCTCTTTCTGAAACATGGCACGGCGTTCATCAATTACAATTCCTGAAAAGCCTGACGACCGACCTGGACGAACCCGCTCTGAAACACTTAGCCGCGGACCTGTCCGGCATTGCCGCCAGCCTGCTGCGGAAGGGCAACCTCAAAACCGGCCTGGTCGGGGAGGAGGCGCAATTGGGGCGGGCGGTTGATTTTACCCGCAAGCTGGAAAGCCTTCTGGAATATACCGGCGGTGAGAACGGTTTTAACGCCGACAATGTCATGATGGACAGTGGCCGGCTAAACGAAGGCTGGTCCACCTCGACGGCGGTCTCTTTTGTCGCCTCGGCCTTTTTGACAGTCCGCCTGGGCCACCCGGACGCTCCCACCCTGGCGGTCATCAGCAAGCTGCTGCGATCTTCCTTTCTGCACCGGGAAATACGCGAAAAAGGCGGGGCTTACGGTGGCTTTGCCATGTATAACCTTGAAGACGGCCGTTTTTGCTTCGCCTCCTACCGGGATCCTCACATCAAGAACACTCTGGAGGTTTACGACCGGGCCGTGGACTTCTTAAAATCCGGGCAATACAGCCAGGAAGACATCAAGGAAGCCATTCTCCAGGTCTGTTCTGATATCGACAAGCCGGACACGCCGGCCGAAAGAGGCACCCGGGCCTTCCGAAGGCGCCTGATCGCCTTGACAGACGACCGACGCCGGGCTTTTAAACAGGGGGTCACCGAGGTTACCCGAAAAAAGGTGCTGGCCGCGGCTGACGACCATTTTCCGGACAATTCCCAGTCCCGGTCAACGGCCGTGATCTCTTCCGAGGAAAAATTACGACAGACCAATCAGCAACTCAATCCGCCCCTGGCGCTTCAAACAATTTGATGATAGAAAAATCGCTTCCACCGGGACCGCCCAAGTTTTTTTTCAGACAATAGTCAGCATTGCAAAAGGGGCGCGGCCTCAGGTAGTCGGCCGTTGGGTGGTCTGCATGCGGCGGTGCAGGCGTTCGGCCCGGAGGCAGAAGGTTTCCAGCTTGGCGTGAATCAGCTGGGGAAAGGGGGAACCGTCGCTTTCAATGGACAAAAACGGCAGGCTGTCAAGGCCGTCCAGCACCGCCTCCAGTCCGGGCGACCCGTTTTCCACGCTCAGTTTGTCCCGCCGGGTCATGGTCTCGGTGAGAATTGACTCGGCCAGCCGATTGGGCATGCAGCCAAAGGGTCCGATGGCGATGACGCCGCAGGTGTGCCTGACCACTTCCGTCATGGCCCCGCCAATGGTCAGAATCGCCTCGCCCTGAAGAGCCGGCGACATATAGGGAGCGGCCTTTTCAATATAGGCGTTGACGTCCGGTGCTTCGGAATGGACCAGGCCGGACCGGGCCAGAATAGTCCTGATGCGGTCCTGGTAATAATCCTGAAACCGGCTTCGCAGATACTGGCGCAGCTTTTCCAGCAGGCCGGGATCGTCCGAGGTAATCCCACGGGATACCAGGTAATTGCAATACTGCACCCATTCGGCAATGGGCGAACAAATCGTGGCAAAGCCCTTTTCAGCGAGATGCTCGGTCAGATACTGACGGGACAGGCCGTCCCGCCGCACGAATATTTCCCCGGTCAGCGAAATCACCGGCACCGTCAAAGGGTCCCGTTCCAGGGGGATTTCTCCCAGCCGGGCCGCGGTCTGACGCAGACGGCCTTTCAACTGCCGGAAAGATCCGGAAGCCAGCGCGGGCAGCATATCCGCCCACTCTTCCCGGAAAACGGTCAGGGCCGCGTCGGTATCGGCGGCGCTGGTCAGCAGCATGGAACGAATGTCCTCCATCACGTCTGAAACCACCACCGCCCACCAGGCCCTTTTTTCAAAATCGGCGCCCATGCCCCCATAGGCGTTTTCCGAAGAAATGGTCATCAGAGCCACGTTGGGAATGCGCAACCGCTTGATAAGATCTTCCATGAAAATATAATATTGACCGAACCGGCAGGGCCCGTCCCCGGTGGCGATAAAATAGACCAGCACCTCTTCAGGGCTCTGGCGATGATGAATATAATTCAGCAAAGCCCCGGTGGTTAAAGACAGGGGCAGACACTCCTTGCAGGAGGTATTGGCCCGCCCCAGCTTGAGAACCGCTTCATCGGCCGGTTCATGAGAAATGGCTTTAAAACCGAGGCCTCGCAGCACTGCGGCAAAGGCCTGCGAGCTTAACTCGCCCATGGCCGGCAGCAGCATAGTCACCCGCGGATCGGTCAGGGGAAGGGTCTTGCCGGAAGAAGCGGTCACGGCCAGATTGCCGTTATCGCGGATAAGGGCGGCCGGTTGGTAGGAATCGTTTCCGCTTTCAATGCGCCGCTCGGCCCTTAACTTCCGGTAAGCCTGAACTATATCAATAAAGGCCTCAATCCTTGTTTCCAGGCCGGCATCGGCGGTATGGCTGTCCAGCTCCAGAGTCAATGATGGTTTCCGTCCCATGATATTACGAAAATAACCGACCAGAAACGAATCCGGACCGCAGGAAAAATTGGTAATATAAGTTCCGAACAATTGCGGATTTGTTTTGATCAACCGGGCGGCCTTGAGGATTAGCTTGCCCATGCCCCAGTACATGTGACGCTTGGACGGCAGGCCGCCAAGATCCAGAAAATCAACCGGAATCACCGTCAGACCCCGGGAAGCGAATTTATGGGGAATGCCCATATGGGCCTCGTCAACCAGCCCGTTGTAAGGCCGGGCCAGGAGGACTACCGCGAATCGCTCGGGATCGGAGGCCAGGTCGGTCAGGACTTTTTTCCCGATCTCGACCATTTCCGCCTGACAGTCTTCCTGCTGGGCCAGAGCCCCGGCAAAAGCTTTTTCGGCCAACTCGCGGGAGCAACCCAGGCGAAGAGCGGTTTCAATAAGCGGGGTCTCGGCGGCCTCCAGTCCCGCGGTCAAATCCAACCGCGGCGTCAGGCAGGTCACCCCCTGATGCCGGTAGCAGGCCAGATCCCGGCGAAAGGTGGTTCGCAGATAAAAAGGCTCTCCCTGAACCAGAGGGCATACCTGGGACTGGCAGCCTCCCGGCTCCTCCCGGGCCTCATCATGTCCGGGCACGGCCTTGAAGTGGGGCAGAAAAATATAGTCCAGATCTTCAACCGTGTTCAAAAGAGTATAGAAAAAACCATGGGCCAGCTCGGCGGGATAGCAGAAGGCGGCGTTGCGGCGGTCAATGCCGGCGGCGTCCGGTTTGTCCGGCAGCACCACTTCAAACCCCAGGGCCGTAAAAAAATGGGCGTAAAGAGGGAAATAGCTGTTGACCAGGAAACTGCGGTTGATGCCGATGCGCCCTTTCGGGGTCCGGCCGGTTTCGTGAAACGGCCGCGGGGCATACTTGTCGAAAATCAAGTGCTGACGCAGGCGCACCAGGTCCAGCTGGTCAATATCATAGTTGATCTGACGGCGCAGGTTGTAATAGCGGTTGCAGGCGCCGCCAAAGGGATAGGTCTTGCCTTCCACCTCAATCCGGGATATTTCACAACGCCGATCGCACTTTTCCTTGCCGCCCCCACAGATAAAGGTTTTTTTGTAAATCACCTGGCGCCGGGCCAGCGTGGCCAGATCAAACCGCGCCGGAGTCATCAAGCCGGCTTCAATATTTTTCTGAACCGCCAGGGCCACCCCGAAAGCGCCCATCAAACCCGGCTCCGGAGGCACAATAATGGGCTTGCCCACCAGCGAAGCCATGGCCAGGGGAACGGCCCGGTTGTAACAGACACCGCCCTGCATGAATATTTTTTCCCCCACCGGCCGGCTGCCCTTGACCCGGTTGGCGTAATTCATGCAGATGGAATAGACCAGCCCGGCCACGATATCCGGATGAGAAATTCCCTCGTGGACGGCGTTTTTTATGTCCGAAGCGATGAAGGCGGCGCACTGATCATTGAAGTTAGGTGGTTTGCGGCCGGTCAGCGCTACCTCCGCGATTTCAGTCATTTCCAGGCCCAGCGTTTCCAGAGCCGATTCTTCCAGAAAAGAACCGGTTCCCGCCGAGCAGGCTTCATTCATGGCGTAGTCAGAAGGCACCCCGTTGGTAATGAGAGTGTATTTGGCATCCTGGCCGCCGATTTCAAACAGGGTATCCACCTCCGAATCAAAGTAAACGGCGGCGGTGGCATGAGCGATAATTTCATTGATAACGCCGTCGGTCAGAGCGTGTAATCCGGCGATCTGACGCCCGGAACCGCACACCCCCAGCCCGCTGATGGTGATGGTGCCCGGATTGATCCGCCGGCTGACCTGGTCCAGCAGATCCTGATAACAACGGCGGGAAGCCTGGACCGGATCACCCCCGGTACGCAGGTAGATTGACGCCAGCAGGGCCTGGTCGGACTGACGCATCAGAACAGCTTTGGTAGTGGTGGAGCCCACGTCCAGCCCCAGCAGGCAGTCATCCCCGGGCTGGATCTCGCCTCTGGTCATCTGCTTGAAATGAACCTGATCGAAAAATTCCTCCAGCGGCGGCAGGCTTTCAAAATTGGTGGCGCTGTCTTTAAGCAGAGAAGCAAGGTCGCCACAGGGAACGGTTTCATGGTCAAAAGCCCACAGGGCGGCGCCCATGGCCTCAAAACAGGGGGCCTCTTCAGGGATGATCAGACCCGGTATTTCGGACCGGAGATATTCCACCATTATCTGGTTCTGAGCCGTGCCGCCGGTCAGCATGATATCACGCCGCTCAATATTTTTAAGCAGCTCCAGAATTTTAAAGGCCATCATGCGGCAGAGACCGGCGGTTACCCGGGATCTCGGCACCCCCTTGTTGGTAGCGTGGGTGCAATCGGATTTGCAGAAAACCGAACACCGCCCGGAAACCTGGTAGGGCTTTTCCACCGCCGCCCACTGGGCCGCTTCCTCCAGGCTGACATCCATGCGCCGCAATTGCTGCAAAAAAAACTCCCCGGTCCCCGAGGCGCATTTATTGCCGGTGACGACATTGGCTATACGACCGCAAGCGTCCAGAACATAAACCATGAAGGTCTCGCCGCCGGCGGCCACCACGGCCGGGCAATCCACCTCCGGCGGCTTCACCTGCTGGTAGGCCAGTTCCACCGCTTCTGGTTCGGGAATGGTGGAAAGATTCAAAAAATTGCGGAACTTACGACCGGTGGCAGCCACCGCGTCAATGGACTCCAGATCCGTGGCCGCCAGAGCGTCCAGCAGAACAGCACGGGGATTGCCTTCATGCGGGGTAACCGACCAGTCCCGGAGACGCGGTTTTTGTGATTGGCCGGATGGTCCGGCCGGTTCCCTTTCCATTTGAACTAAAGAGACGGTGGACGCCCCCAAGCATATCCCCAGCGTTCGCATCAATTTAACCCATTTAGGCTATGTCAGTAATGAAAACCTGCTGTTTTCGTAAAAAGTACAATAAAATAATCTTTTTACCCAATTCAGTCCGGCTTGCCAAGGATAAAATAAAACCGGGCCAAACCGGTTCAGACATGGCCCTGCTGTTTTCCTGAGAAAAATGTTTTAGAAGAAATGCCGATACTTGGAGCAGGCATGCCGATAATCTGAATTTTCTTTTTCATTGACACCAGTCGCTTGTTTGCCTATAATCGGGCTGTTCCGTAAATTATCATCTCAGGTCCGGACACCGTATCAACGACCGTTTAAACCAGCCGCGAATTGTTCCGAGTGGAGCTGACGACAATCCTGATGCTTTTTAAAGCCGAATGAACCTGATAAAAAAAAACCCCACCCTTTTTTTCGGCCTGCTGCTGACCCTTCTTTTTCTCCTGTTGACCCAATTTCGGGTTGAGTTTTTTGATACCCTGGGATTAAAGCTGTATGACACCTGGATGAAACTGGACACCCCGGCAGAAACGGATAGTCGCGTCGTAATTGTGGAAATCGATGATGATTCCATTGAAAAAATCGGTCGCTGGCCCTGGCCGCGATCCGTCATCGCCCGGGGCATCGATAAAATTTCCGAGGCTGAACCGGCTGTTATCGGGCTCAATATCATCTACAGCGAGGCGGAAGAGAATGCCGGATTGCAGGCCATTGAAAAGCTGGAACAGATTTTCGCGGCCACTTATCCCCCTTCGTCCGGCAACAGCCTGACAGACAGCCCGGCCGAACTCGTTGCGCCCCGGGAAACCTATCTCCAGGCAATGGCCACCGCCAAAAAAGAACTGGATCGGGATTCCATTCTGGCGGCATCCCTGGACCGGGCCGGAAACGTCGTCCTGCCGGTATTCTTCAGGGATTCGGATCGTCCCGGCACGGATACCGGGGCGGTTGGAACCTCCCTGGCCTCCCAGGCCATCTCCGCGGAAAGCGCCGATATGGGCGGCTGGTGCCCCCGGGCCGAAGAAGTGACCCTGCCGATTCCCGTCTTTCGCGCGGCCGCCAGCGGCCTGGGCCACATTAATTGTGTCCCTGACCAGGACGGCACCTACCGCCGGGAACGCCTTTTTTATCTATACAACGATCTTTACATTCCCTCTTATTCCCTGGTTATCGCGGCCAGCTACCTGAATGTCCGACCCGCTGATATCAGGGCGGAAACAGGCGCCCGGCTGCATCTCCGGGATATGACCATTCCCCTCACCATCAGCTCCGAGGCCTTGATTCATTTCCAGAACCCGGCCCAGGGCTTTAAACATTATTCCTTTTTCGATGTCGTCAACCATAAAATTCCCGGACGGGTTTTTACCAATAAAATTGTGCTGCTGTCACCGTCCGCCAGTGGACTGGCCACCTCTTTAAGCACGCCGGTAGCTTCAAGCATGCCTCTGGGTAATTTCTGCGCCAATGTTATCAGTTCCCTTGTCAGCGGCAGGTTCATCCGCCAGATGCCGCTGGACTTCGTGACCGAGCCGGCCTTCATCCTGCTGCTGGGATTGCTGATATCACTGGTTTTACCCCGCCTGAAAGCGATTTGGGCGGGAACGGCTTTTTTTGTTATTGTTGTTCTGCTCATCGGCGGTTCCGCCTATCTGTTTTTAGCCAAGGGCATCTGGCTGCCGGTAACCTACCCCCTGCTGCTGCTGATTATCGGATATATCGGAATTGTATCCATCAATTTCTTCACGGCTGAAGCGGGCCAGGAGAAACTGGCCGGGGAATCAGCCCAGACCAACCGGATGCTGGGCATTTCTTTTCAATCCCAGGGCATGCTTGACATGGCCTTTGATAAATTTCGAAAAGTTCCGGTGGATGATGAGATGAAGGATATCCTCTACAACCTGGGCCTGGATTATGAGCGCAAGCGGCAGTTTAACAAGGCCGCCTCGGTTTATGGCTACATCGAAGAACATGATTCCGGCTTCAAGGATGTCGGTGAGCGTAAGGTCAAGCTCAACCAGGCCAGTGAAACCATGGTGTTCGGCGGCAGCCTGGGCGGTCCGGTCGATGACATTTCCACCACCGGTTCCGGGGTCAAGCCCATGCTGGGGCGTTATGAAATCGTCAAGCAGATCGGCAAGGGGGCCATGGGAACGGTTTATCTCGGCCAGGATCCGCGCATCAACCGCACCACGGCTATTAAAACCGTGCGGTTTACCGACGAATTTGACGAGGATGAAGCCCGGGAGATGAAGGCCAAGTTTTTCCGGGAAGCCGAAAGCGCCGGGACCCTGTCACATCCCAATATCGTCACCATTTATGACGCCGGCGACGAACAGGACATCGCTTATATCGCCATGGAATACCTGGAAGGCGAAGATCTGGAAAAATATACCAGGAAAAAGAACCTGCTGCCTCCGCGACAAACCATATCCCTGGTGGCGGATATCGCTGAAGCTCTGGATTACGCCCACCAGAAAGGCATTGTTCACCGGGATATTAAACCGGCCAATATTATGCTGGTTCAGGGAAACAGAATCAAAATCACGGATTTCGGCATCGCCCGGATAACCGCCTCCTCGCAGACCAGAACCGGCATCATCAAGGGCACTCCCTACTACATGTCGCCGGAGCAGATATCCGGCAAAAAAGTGGACGGACGCAGTGATATCTTTTCCCTGGGTACCATGACCTTCCAGCTTTTAACCGGGATGGTTCCCTTTAAAGGCGCCAGTCCCGCCGAACTCATGCATAAAATACTGAATACCCCCCACCCGGACCCGAGAGAGTTCGCCCCCAGATTGCCCAAACCACTGGTGTCCATCATCAATAAAGCTCTGGCCAAAGACGTCAGCCAGCGTTACCAGACAGCAGGCCAGATGGCCGCGCATTTACGTAAACTCGGCCAGAAAATCGACGAGGCCGGGAACCGTCAAACAAATCAAACATCGGCTTAAAGAGAAGGCTTTTTTATGATTCTTGCAGAATCCGCGGGCTTGACCGATACCGGACAAAAAAGAAAACAAAACGAGGACGACTACTGCATTGACGACAGCCTGGGGCTCTATGTCGTCGCTGACGGCATGGGCGGCCATGCCGCCGGGGAAGTTGCCAGCCGGATAGCGATCGAAACCATCCGTGATTATGCCGGCAATGTTTTTCAAAAACAAGGGACAGAGGAGCTGCCGGATGTCGGCCGCAATCTGTCGACCACCGCCAACCAGCTGCTGGCCAGCATTTACCTGGCCAACCGGAACGTTTATGACATGGCCCGCAAGAACCCCGCTTATGCCGGCATGGGCACCACGGTTGCGGCGGTTATGCTGACCAGCGACGACACCTTCATTTCCGTTAATGTCGGGGACAGTCCCGTCTTTTTGATAAGAAACGGCCGCTTGGAAATGATGTCCATGACTCATACGGTCGCCTCGGAAGTCTTCGCCGCTAATCAGGACGCCGACGCGGCCCTGCGAAAAGAATTCAGCCACGTTCTGACCCAGGCCATTGGCACCAAAAATCAGGTTAATCCGGCTGTCGAAGAAAGAGCCTGCCGCCCCGGCGATATCTTTGTTATTTGTTCCGACGGACTGACCGACATGGTAACTACCGCTGAAATCAAAGATCTGGCCCTGAGCCAGCCTCCGGCCGAGGCCTGCCAAAAGATGATTGACCTGGCCAACGCCAATGGAGGTCAGGACAACATCACGGTAATCGTGCTCAAAATCAATAAGATAGTTCGAGCCGGCGGCCTGTTGCGACGAATGGGACGGTTTTTCAAAAGGTCCCCGGGAAATAAACGGAAGGCGTAACCAAGGACGGCTTAGTAAAGTCTTTTTTACAGGAAGTGTTAAGGTTTAAGTGATTAAGTGTTAAGTAAAAGTTCAGGATCAAAGCGCGCTTTATCGCGAGCCTCAGTCGTGATAAGATGCAGGGTATGAAAAGCAAGCCGGGTTATGATATAAAAGAGACAGGGTTTTTTCAGAAAACCGTTAACCTCCAAACAATAAGAGGTGGAGAAATTATGTCGGAACAAGCCACCATCCTGATTTTCGGCAAAAGCACCTGACCTTTTACCACTGCCGCCCGTGAGGCGTACGACAAAGCGGGAAAAACCTTTAAATACCTTGATGTCAAAGAAAACGCGGAGTATCTGGATGAAATGCTGCGTTATTCCGATGGCAGACGAAAGGTTCCGGTCATCGTTGATGAAGGCCAGGTATCCATTGGTTTCCGGGGCCGGTCCTGAGGTGTTTGACTTTTCCGGCCGGGCGCCGGAATCTATTTTAACCCGACAGAAAATCTACCATGACCGGAAAGAGGCCTCCGGAGCAGAGGCCATCGCAGCTCCTCGTCTGGCGTACCGGCCGGCGGTGGTCAACACCGGTTGGTACGGCCTGCCAGGCACCAGTCCCTTTATGTCCGGCCCCCCTGAAAACCGCTTCCCCCTGAACCGGAGAAAAACCTTATGGAGCAACAGTACCTGATTGATGATTTCAAAATGGGAGAAGGCTGGCGGCTTTTTAAAATCATCGGGGAATTTGTGGACGGAGTGGAAGCTCTGCACGGCATTGGCCCGGCAGTCAGCATTTTCGGCTCGGCCCGCCTGAAAACGACCTCCCCGATCTACAAAAAGGCCCGTCACATCGCCTCGCTTTTTGCCAGCCGGGGATATGCCGTCATTACCGGCGGCGGTGGGGGTGTCATGGAAGCGGCCAACCGGGGGGCGTCCGATAAAAACGGGGTTTCCGTGGGCCTGAATATAATTCTTCCCTTTGAGCAGGAGCCCAACAAGTATGCCACCATCAAGCAGGAATTTCAGTATTTTTTTATCCGCAAGGTCATGTTCGTCAAGTACGCCCAGGCCTATATAATCATGCCGGGCGGGTTCGGCACCCTGGACGAACTGTTTGAAGCGGTTACCCTGATTCAGACCAAACGAATAAAACCACTGCCCGTTATTCTGGTGGGCAAAGACTACTGGTCAGGCCTGCTGGACTGGATCCGGACTCACCTTCTGGAACACCAGACCATCTCACCCGGAGATTTTGACATTCTGCAGGTTCTGGACGAGCCGGAAGAGATTGTTCAGGCCGTTATCCGGTTTAACGCCGCCAGGATGACATGACCGTCATGGCGGAGCTGAACCAAACCGCGAAGGGAGGAGCGCCCGGAATTATCAAGCCGGGGACAACAAACCGGTAAGGCGTCCCGAGAAACATCCTGCGGGGACGAACACAGGGTTGGCCCCTGCTTTGCCGTCAAGCTTCATCTTCCCCGCGCAACTGCATCCGGCACAGCCGGTAATAGTCGCCGCCCCGGGCATACAGGTCCTGATGGGTGCCCTGCTCGACAATCTCGCCGTCGGCGATGACGATAACCCGATCGGCATGGCTGACAGTGGACAGTCGATGAGCGATAACAAAAGTGGTCCGGCCCTTCATGAGATTGGTCAGGGCCTTCTGGACAATCGCCTCGGCCTCGGTATCCAAAGAAGAGGTGGCTTCATCCAGGATCAGGATGGGAGCGTCTTTCAGCAGGGCCCGGGCGATGCAGAGCCGCTGTTTCTGTCCCCCGGAAAGGCGTGAACCAAGCTCACCAATGACGGTTTCGAAATGTTCTTCAAACCCCATGATAAAATCATAGGCATAGGCTGCCCGGGCCGCCTCGAAGATGGCTTCTTCAGAGGCCTGCCAGTTGCCGTACGCGATATTATCGCGAATAGTTTCATTAAACAAAATGGGTTCCTGAGTTACAATGGCGATCTGGTCGCGCAAAGACCGGATGGTGGCCTTACGGATATCGAGGTCATCCACCATGATCCGTCCGGCGGTCACGTCATAAAAACGGGGAATGAGGTTGACCAGGGTGGTCTTGCCGCCGCCGCTGGCCCCGACGATGGCAATGATCTCTCCGGGGGCCACATCCAGGTTGATGTCCCGCAGGACCGGCGTCCGGCCGTCATAGGAAAAAGAGACCTGATCAAAAACCACCCGGTGGTTTTTCCTCGTCAGGGTGATGGCGTCGGGCAGTTCACTGATGGCCGCCCTGGTTTCCAGGATATCATAAACCCGGTCAACCGCCGCCATGCCCTGCTGCAAGCGGGCGTTCAGACCGGAAAGCCTTTTGACGGGGTCATACATCAGCATGACCGCGGCCAGAAATGAAATAAAAGTACCGGTGGTGTAAGCGCCGCTGATAACCCGGGAACCGCCCAGCCAGATGACAAAAGCGATGCCTATGCCCGCCAAAAATTCCATGATCGGTGAAGACAGGGCCCGCACCACAATATTTTTCATTTCCAGGGAAAACAGGAAATATGATTTTTTATAAAAACGGTCTTTTTCATAATCCTCCATGCCGAAGGCCTTGACGATCTTGTTGCCGATAAAAGTTTCGTGGAGAAAATTATTCATGTCCGCCACCGCTTCCTGGCAACCAGTTGAAACCCGGCGCACTTTGCGGCCAATCAGGACGATGGGATAAAGAGCCACCGGCAATACCAGAAAAGCCACCAGAGCCATCTCCCAGATCTGGTAAAAAATCAGGGCCAGCAGAAAAATCACCGTGCACAGATCCCGGGCCATGGAGGTAACCACGTGGGAAACCACCATTTTAATGAGATTGACATCATTGGTAATGCGGGACATGAGGACACCGGTTTTCTCTTTATGAAAAAAGGCCAGCGGCAGATCTGAAATTTTTTCATAAAGCTGGTCCCGGAATTGCCGGATGACTCCCTGGGCCACCCGCCCCATGAAGTATTCCTGGCCGTACATGCCCAGACCGCGCAAGAGCGATACTCCCAGCACCGCCAGGGGAACCAGACGCAGCATGGTCTTGTCCTTGGTGATAAAAATATCGTCAATGGCCGGCTTGATAAGGTAGGCCAGGGTGGCCGTGGTGGCGGCCGTTATGACCATGCAGGCGATGGCCAGATAAAGCCGGAAGCGGTTGTCCCTGATATAGGTCAGCAGATCGCGGTATCTGCTTCTGATGGTAAATATGGGCATAAGCCTAACAACCCTTTAAGTTTCATCCGTTTGTCAATATCCGGGCAACGGAAAATTTTTTATAAAAAGCCCGCGGCGATATCAGCCGCCCGGCTGGAAGCTCCGCCCCGCCCAAGTTTTTCCCGGACTTCCCGGAGCTCATGACGCATGGTTCGCAATCTATCCGGATCATCCAGAAGTTCGCCGATCTGACGGGCGATATTCTCCGAAGAAGCCGCGGACTGTAGCAGTTCCGGCACGATCTGACGGCCGGCGATCAAGTTGACCAGGCTGATATAATCCAGGCGGATCAGCGCCCTGGCCAACCAGTAGCTGACCGTCGAAACCCGATAAACAACCAGCAGGGGCGTTTCCGAAAGGGCCGCTTCAAGGGTAACCGTGCCGGACACGGCCATCACCAGGGTGGACTTCTCAAACACGGTCGACACGCTTTCAAACACAAATTCCAGCCTTAACCGGCCTGAAAAAGGTTCCGCGATTTCCGAAAAAACCGCCTGGGGCACGGAAGGAGCGCACGATACCAGAAAGGAGACCGGAGCCCTGGCGGAGCTGATCCGCACCGCCGCCGCCAGCATCAGCGGCAGATGACGCTTTACCTCGCGGCTCCTGGAACCGGGCAGAATTCCGATGACATTGACCGGAAGGGACTGATCGGACCTGGCTGCCGGCAATCGCCCGTAACCGGCATCCAGCAGGGGATGCCCCACATAGGTTACCGGTACCTGGTATTGTTTTAAAAAAGACTCTTCAAACGGCAGAATAACCGCCGCGTGGTCGACCAGCCGGCGGATCTGATGAACACGCCGCTTGCGCCAGGCCCATACCTGGGGAGTGATATAATAAAAAACCGGGATACCGGCTTTTTTGGCGACAGCGGCCAACCTCAAATTAAAGTCCGGAAAATCGATCAGGACCAGCAGGTCCGGCAGACCGGATCGGATAATTCTCTTGACAGCCGACAAACCAGACCAGATAGCCGGTAATTTGATCAAAACTTCGGTGATGCCGACCACGGACAATTTATCCGCGTCCACCACCAGTTTGGCGCCGGCCCGGCGCATGGCCCGGCCGCCGACACCACAAAAAAAGAAAGTATCTGATTTCGCGCGCATACTGCGAATCAAATTGGCGCCGTGGATATCTCCGGAGGCTTCACCGGCCACGATCATGACGCATTTATTCGCGAGGGCGCCCGGTTTAGTCGGCTCCTGACTGCTCAACCATCTTCTCCGTCTGGTGTATCTGCTCCATCACTTCCAGGGCGATTCGCAGGGCCTGGCGTCCTTCCTGACCCGACACTTCGGGTCGGCTGCGATTCCGCACACAATTGACAAAAGCGGTTAGTTCCTGCTCCAGGGCGTCCCAGCGCGTAAAGGAAAGGAGGCGGGTGCTCAGCCCCGGAATGGGACCGCCGTCGTCATGGCCGGACTTGTCAACCACTGTTATCTCACTTTTACCGAAATCAACTGAAATATAAGAATCTTTTTGAAACAGGCGCAGTTTGCGTTCATTCCGATTGGAAATCCGGCTGGCGGTGACATTGGCAACGCAGCCGCTGTCAAACTCCAGGCGGGCGTTGGCGATATCAACATGCTCGGATATGACCGAAAGACCGGCCGCCCGGATCATCTTAACCCCGGATTTAACAAAATTAAGTATGATATCAATATCATGAATCATGAGATCCAGCACCACGCTGACGTCGGTACCGCGTTCATTGTAAAGACTCAGCCGATGCGATTCAACAAAAAGCGGCCGGCTGACAATTCCCTTCAAGGGATGAACGGCCGGGTTGAAACGTTCCAGATGACCTACCTGCAGAATTTTCCCCCGGGCTTCAGCTGTTTCGATGAGGCTTTCCGCTTCAGCCAGGGTCGTGGTCATCGGTTTTTCCACCAGGACATCGATGTCATTTTCCAGGCAGTCCCTGGCGATGGGGAAATGCCCGGGCGTCGGCACCACAATGCTGACAGCCTCGACCTGGTCGAGAATGTCCCGATAATCTGTGCAGGCCGTCACTTTCAACCGGCCGGCCACCGCTTCCGCGGCCGCCTGGTCCGTGTCAACCACTCCCACCAGCTCGGCTCCCGGCATATGAGCGTATTTTTCAGCGTGAAATTTTCCCAGGTAACCAGTACCGATGACACCTACCCTGATGTTTCGCATCTTTCTTCCTTCCGGGCGACAATACTTATGCCGGCTTTCTCAGCCAGTTCAATCATTTCCCGCTTATCAAACACCACGGTTTTACCGGCTTCCATGGCCAGGGTCCGGGCGCCGGCCTGCCTCATGCTGTCAATGGTCCGCACCCCCACCGAGGGGATATCAAACCGCAAATCCTGCTGAGGCTTGCACACCTTGACCACCACGGCGTTGCCGCCGCCCAGGCGGCCTCCTCGCAGAATAGTGGCATCAGTGCCATCTATTCCTTCCACGGCCAGCACCGTTCCCTTTTCCACCACCACGCACTGACCGACGTCCAGTCTGCCAATAGCTTTGGCCACTTTCCAGCCGATGGCAATATCACGGTTCCGTTCCTCATCCGGCCGGCCCGCGGTCCAGACGCCTTCCGTGGCCAGCAGCTCCGGCAGGATAAAAGTGGAAGCCCGGACCTGGAGCTTGTGCGATTCCAATTCTTCGGCGAAACAACGCAAAAGCTGGTCGTCATGAGTTTCCGTCATCCTGCTGATCATCGCCAGAGCCTTTTGATCCGGTTTGATATCGGTAAACATGACGGTTTTCTCTATGGCGCCCATAACCACGGTTTCAGTGACCTGATGACCGCGAAAAAAAGCTATCAAACGTTCAATTTCCCCCAGATGAAGCCATTCCACCTGCTGGACCCGGTTGGCTATGTCCGGGTCGGCGGCGTTCCGATAAGCCACCGCGTAAACCGTGTAACCTTTGGCTTTGGCCGCGTCCGCGAACAATAACGGGAATCGACCCCCGCCGGCGATCAAACCAATCTTCATAATTTTTCCAGGTCGGTGTTTTAACGGGTAATGCCCCGGCTGGAGGTTTTAATAAAGTCCAGAAAATGAATAACCTCCGGGGTCTGTTCGACTTCCGCGTAAGCCCTTTCAATGGCTTCGTTCAAGGTCAGGCCGATGCGGAAAATAATACGATAGGCTTTTTTCAGCGAAGTCAAGGCGTTCTGGGAAAAATTGTTTCTTTTCAGGCCTACGCTGTTAAGACCATACAACCTGGCCCGATCCCCGGCGGCGATGACATAAGGCGGGACATCTTTGACAACCGCTGATTTACCTCCGATAAAAGCGTACCGGCCGATGTTTACGAATTGATGAACCGCCACCAACCCGCCGATGGTGGCGTAATTATCTATTATGATGTGGCCGGCCAGGGTGGCATTGTTGGCAAAAACCACCTTGTCTCCGACGCGGCAGTCATGGGCGATATGGGTGTAGGCCATGAGCAGGCAGTTCTCGCCGATTTCAGTGATACCACCCCCGGATTCCGTCCCCCGGTGAATGGTAACAAATTCCCGGATCTGGCATTCGCGGCCGATTTTAACATAAGATTTCTCGCCGGAAAATTTCAGCGACTGGGGCGGGGCGCCCACGGAAGCGAACTGAAATATGTGACAATCCGGACCGATACTGGTATAAGGCTGAATAACCACATGAGAATCAATAACCGATCCGGCGCCGATAAAAACTTCCCGGCCGATATAACTATATGGTCCGATCTGCACCTCATTTTCAATTTCAGCGGCCGGATCAATTATCGCTGTTGGATGTATCACTGCTGCCTCCCATGCTGGCCATGATCTGCGCTTCGGCAACCTTGCTCCCGTCCACCGTGGCAGCGGCATCTATTTTGATCATATTCAATTTCTTTTTGACAATTCTGACATTGATAAGGAGTTGATCGCCCGGCAGCACCTTTTTCCGGAATCTGACCCGGTCCAGTCCGGTCAGATACCTGGCCGGCCGCTTCTCTCCGAAGACATCCCCAAGGTTTACCAGCACCCCGCCGGCCTGACACATGGCTTCCACGATCAGCACCCCGGGCATAACAGGATCCTCCGGAAAATGGCCCGCCATCCAGGATTCGCCCGCTGACACATTTTTTACGGCGATCAGGCTTTCTCCCGGCACTACCTCCAGCACCCGGTCTATCATGATAAAAGGGTAACGCTGGGGCAGTATTTCAAGGATTTTTTTGATGTCAATGAAGTCCATCACGGTCTTTCTCCAGGGCGGCTTCCAGGGCGGCCAGCCTTTTTTCAACCGCTTTCAAGGATTGCTTCAGCTCGGGTAGCCGGGCCACGATACTCTGCGCCCTTAACCACAATTTGTGGGCCATGCCCGGCGTTCCGGAGACCACTTCTCCGGAAGCAACCGACTTAACTATCCCGGCCTGGGGACCGACGACGGCGTGATCCCCGATCTCCAGATGCTGGGAAATTCCGGCCTGACCGGCCAGGATAACACTCCTGCCGATACGGACGCTGCCGGCGATGCCGGCCTGGGCCACGATCAAGGTATTTTCGCCGATGATAACATTATGCGCGATATGAACCAGGTTGTCTGTTTTGACGCCCTGCTTTATCCAGGTTCTGTCAAAAGTGCCCCGATCGATGGTATTGCTGGCGCCGATTTCCACGTCATCGTCGATCTGAACAATGCCGGTATGGGTAATTTTGATATGCCGGTCATCGTCCGGGAAAAACCCGAAGCCGTCACTGCCGATGACTGACCCGGCCTGGATGGTCACCCGATTCCCGATGAGACAACCACGAAGAACGACGGCTCCGGCGTGGATCTCAACGTCATCACCGATGCTTACGTCAGCTTCCACCACCACGCCGGCATGCAGCACCACCCGATCCCCCAGAGTAACGCCCTCGCCAATAACCACGCCGGGATAGACAGAGACCTCCCGGCCACAGGCAAAAGACGCGCCTATACTGGCCTGCTCGCTGATTCCGGGCTGGTGCCGGTCGGTCGGAGCGAACTGCTTGATGAGTTTGGCGAAGACCACCCGCGGCTTGGCCACTGCCAGCAGATTAGTCGAGATATCCTTACCGCCGGAAGGTTCCCAGTCGGCCGGCACGATCACCGCGCCGGCCCCGGTCTCTTCCAGGCGGGCCAACAAGCCCTCATTACCAGCCAGGGTAATTTCATCCGGTCCGGCCTGTTCAAAGGGAGCCACGCCAGTAATAACTTTTCGCGCCTCACCCCGAACCACGCCTTCAACCGCAGCCGCGATTTCCTGTAAGGTCTGTTCCATACGGAAAAACCGGTTTAATCCTCGTTCTGCCCGGATTGAACATCATCCAGGGAAAGTCCCCTGGAATTGGCCATCTCAATCAGCTTGTCAGTCACGTCAATGGCCTCGGGGTAGTAGATGGCCGCCCCTCTTTCTATGAGCAACAGATACCCCTCTTTTTTTCCCAGGTCCTCAGCCAGGGACAGAGATTTTTCCTGAATTCTGGCAATCAGACGTTGCTCCAGCTCTCTGAAGCTGGTCTTATATTTTTCCTGTAATTCTTTTAAGTCATTTATTTTTATACGATAATCCCGCATTTTTTCTTCCCGCTTGGCATCGCTCATAATCATGGCATCACGTTCCATGCTGCCGCGCAATTCTTCTATCTGATCTCCCTGGGCTTTCAGCTCAGACTCCATCTTGGTGCCTTCCTTTTCGATTTTAGCCTGGGCTTCCTTGCCGATATCCGACTCCATCAAAAACTGCTGAAAATTTATGACCCCGATTTTGGCCACATCGGCGGCATTGGCGGTCAGACCCGCCGCCAGGATCAAACCCATCATCCCCATCAGTGAGGGTATGGTGGTTTTTATAAATTTTTTCATGATAAACAATCTCCTTGATTAAAATGCGGTTCCCATGGTGAATTCCCAGCGTCCGCTGGAATCTTCACCCTCCCTGGGATCAAGAATATAACCCCTTTCCAGTCGAATCGGACCCATGGGAGAGTACCACCGGACCCCGAAGCCGGCGCTTTCCCTTAACCGGCTCAGGTCGATGTTCTCACCTTCATCATAAACATTACCGGTATCGTAAAAGCACAAGCCAACCAGGCCGATTTTTTCATCAAACAAGGGGAAATGAAGCTCGGCATTGAACTGGACGTATTTGTTGCCGCCTTTTTCATTAATGCTGCCTTCTTCTCTAATTGCTATATCATGCCAGCCGAATCCCCGCAACGAATTCATGCCGCCCAGGTAAAAGCGCTTATAATCCGGTAAGTAACCATTATTCTCAACATAACCGCCCTCGGAATGGACAAAGCCGATCAATTTCCAGAACAGGGGCTGATACCAGCTGGTTTCCGCGGTATACTTGGTATACTCCACATCGCCGCCAAAAATACCGCCGGCTTTTTCAGTCGTGAGGTCATGCTTGAAACCCCGGCTGGGATTGATGGCCCGGTTCCGGCTGTCATAGACCAAAGACA
>JBKHHL010000130.1:0-7472 GCA_046539175.1 Desulfosudaceae bacterium | reverse complement strand
AAACAGAAACAAAAAAGTATTTATCAAAAAAATCAACAATATCCGAGTTAATTTTTTGCAGGCCGGCCAGGACCTGCTTCTTCAGCAAATTTTTGGATTAAATTCAAGTAATAACAACAGCCCGGAGGACCCAAAGGCCGTTTTTTGTAATCCTGGACAAGAATGGTCCGGGTTAAAAGATCAAGTCCCGGCGGTATCAACCGGTGGTGGCCTGACGCGCCCGTCTGGCCAGGTCCAGCAGAGCCGGGAACAGTTGGCCGGTGGCTTGTTCAGCCTGCTGGACGTGGACCGGCAGAGAGGCGGCCGCCGGCTGGATGTAAGGGGAAAAATGGGATTTGTTCTTTTGCCGGGTAAGATAACCAAAGGCCCCCAGGATTTGCAGGTTTCTGGTGACGGCGCAGCAGGCGTAACCCCGCCGGAAAAGATCTTCGGGGAAGGTAAATCGCCGGGATAGTCTTTGAAGGTAGTGGCGGACCAGGCGGGCCTGAACCGCCGCCGGCAAATTAACATAAGGATCTGTCAGGAGCGAGGCCAAATCATACTGGACCGGGCCGAAGCGGACGCCCTGCAGGTCGATAAAATAAGGCCGTCCCTTGTGAATCATGATGTTTCGGGATTGCAGGTCGCGGTGCATCAGCCCGTCGATGGCCGCGGCCAGGGTGGCCTCCGCCAGCCGGTTGAAATCGTCGGCCAGCTGTTCCCCGTCGTCGGGTTCAAGATTCAGCCAGCCGGACAAAAAGGCGGTCGTAAAATACCGGCACTCCTTTTCCAGGATCATGTTTTTGTCATACCGCTCTGACTGGCAGGTCCAGGAGGTATCAAACCCTTGGGCGCCGGCTGTTGCCAGTTCAACCAGGTGGTTTATAACCGGTCGGTAAAGGCCTGCCAGGTTGTCATCATTTAACTCCTTTCCGCGAGCGGCGGTCTGAAGATTGACATCGCCGAGGTCTTCCATAAAGGCCAGCCCGGCAAAGGTGTCTATGCCGTACAGCCGGGGGACGGGAATGCCTTTCCGGAAAAGATGTGGAAGGATATGGGCCAGGGAATCTGTTTCGCTGGTGGTCTCGTCCGGCCTGATCCCCCGGTTGCAGGCGATGAGGCTGCCGCGGGAAGAGTCTATCCGCGTCCAGATGGTATCGGAACCGTCCGCCGGCAGAGACTTGACGGTATAAGCCGACGCCCTGCCAAAAGCCTGTCGCAGGGATTGGCGGGCCATGACATGAAAGGCCCTGTGCCGGTATGAGCGGGGCGTGCCGATATCATCCCATTCACCATTTTCGGGCAGGCAGGCCTTGATTTTCCGCCCTGTTTCCAGCAGGCGCCGGTAGGAGCTGATAATGTCTCCAAACCGGCCCGCCGGGGGCAGAAACTCGCCAACAGCCGGATTAAGGACTTGAATACCGGTAAAGGTCAGACGCCGGACTGATTCCGGAGGTTCATCCGGAAAGGGGTCGAAACCGGTTACTTCGTCCCGGCTATTTACGGTGACGGTGTTAAACCGGGGGTCGTCCCGCATGACCAGGGTTACCGGGTCGTCGTGCCCGTTATGAAAGTTATAGACGGCGGCCAGATCAATGGTGGTGTAAATATCGCTGTTGATGACCAGGAAGGGCGCCTGGCCCAGGAAAGCCAGGTTGTTTCTGATGGCTCCGCCGGTACCCAGGATGTCCGGTTCATAAGAGAGTCGCACCGGGAGGCCGTGATTTTTCCGGTTGAAGTGACGCGCCAGTTTTTCATGCAGGTGGTGAGTATTGACAACAATTCCGCCGCAACCAGCCCGGACCAGCAGGTCAATGACATGGTCGATAACCGGGATGCCGGCGATAGTGAACAAAGGCTTGGGCGTTCGCCTGGTATGCGGCAGCAGCCGCCTGCCGTATCCAGCGGCCAACACCAGGGCCTTCCAGGGGAGCGAAGAGTCCGTCATGACAGCAGGGTCAGAAATTTTTGGATTCTGTCTTCATAGAAATCCGCCTTGGTCTTATCTTCGGGAGCAATGATTTTTTCCCGGGTGAAAAAGGTATAGGCGTTTTTAAAAGTGATTTTGGAGACGGACTCCAGCAGCTCGATTTCATTGTGTTTGTACATGCGGCGGCCGTGCTGAAGAATTTTCTTCAACAGCTCCTTGTCGTCGTCGCCGCCATGTTTTTCCTGTTTAAGAAAGGTCAGTACAATTAAATAGCTTTCAAAGTAGGACTTTAAAAAGGAAGAAAAGAGCTTTAAGTTTCGCAGCCCTTCGGAGGTCAGGTTGTAATTGCCCGGGACCGATTCATGGGGCACCAGAATGTCGTTTTCAATGAAGGGGCTGATGCTTTTCTTGATGAAATTTTCCGGGGTTTTGTCTGATTCCAGGATGAACTCATGACGGAAAAAATGCTGCAAAAATTCAAATTGTTTGTTCAGGTCGGTGGCGGCGAACTGGAAAGAGTCGAGTTCAAGAATGGCCAGGGCCGTGAAAGCGGCCGGGACAAAGAGGCTGATGCAGGTGTTCTTATAGTATTCCATGGCCGGTCGCTTGTTCTCATTGACCATGTATAGCGGATTGGTTTTATCTTCGCTGTCCAATTGAAAATGTTCAATGAATTTTCTCTGAGCAAAAGCCTCCAGAACATGGGCAAAAGCGTGGTCATGGTCGTTGGTGATAGTATCGGCCAGCTTGGCGTTGGTGGAGCGCAGGTAAACCAGGTAGATATCCATGATGCTCATCAGATAGTCGGAAGTGAAGCGCTTCTTGGGACTGTTCAGAATGGCGGCGGCGGTAATGCCGTGAGGGGTAACCACGGTCACATTTTCGATCTGGTTCATGAGTATCCGGGAAAGCCGGTTGATAAAGCGTTTTCTTTCCGCGGTGGATTTTCCTTCCAGGCTGGTTCGGGTTTTGTCGAGATATTCGTTTACTGAAAAAGGCTTATTGAAATTGACATATACTTTACCATAGCGTCTTTTTAAAGATTTGCGGGCCTTGAGCAGGGCCGGCAGGTTCTCCTTGGTCTTCTCACCGCCCTCGGTTTCATGAACATAGGCCGCTTCTTCGATGATCCGGTCATAGCCGATATTGACCGGCACGAAGATCAGGTCACGGCAGGCTCCGGCTTCATAAGCCTCCAGCAGAATGGACAGCAGGCCGGTCTTCGGAGTCAGGGTTTTACCGGTCCGGCTGCGGCCGCCTTCCAGAAAGAATTCAATGTTGAAGCCCTCCTGGAGGATTTTATAAATGTATTCCAGAAAGACCTTGGAATACAATTTCTGCCCCTTGAAGCTGCGCCGCATGAAAAAGGCGCCGCCGCCCCGGAAGATCGGCCCCAGGGGCCAGAAGGAAAGGTTTTTACCGGCGGCGATGTGCGGGCAGGCGATGTTCTGGTAATAAAGGACATAGGAGAGCACCAGGTAGTCCAGGTGACTTTTATGGGTGGGCACAAAAATCAGGGGGGCGTTTTCAGTGGCTTTTTTTAATTCGGCCACCCCCTCCTGGTCTACCACCATGCCGTCAAAGATGTGGTTCAGCATCCAGGTCAGAATAAAATCATATATCATCACCCAGTTCATGCTGTAGTTGGCGGCTATCTCATCCAGGTAATCATAGGCTTCCCGGTTGACCTCCCTGATGGGACGGTTTTCCTGTTTGGTGAAATCGTCTATGAATGTTTGCAGCCGCTGCCCGGCCATAATGCTTTCCTTGATTTCTTCCCGGGATTTGAGAACCGGTCCGGTGACGCGCTGCCTGAGCATGTTTATGCGGCTCAGCATCAGGCGCCGCAAGGCCAGAGCCTGGTAGTCATCCCTCAGCTCCCTGATATCCGGCCGGTTTAAAAATTGTTTCAAGTCCACCGGCGTCGACATTTCTATGAAGATATTCTTGGAACGGGTCAGTATTAATAACAGCCGCCTCAGTTTACCCGGTTTTTCATCCAGTCCTCCCAGCAAGAAATCAAGCAGATTCGGCCTGGTTTTGCCCGGTCGCCGGGAGAAAAATATGGATTGGGGTACAATCATGACGGGAGTGTCAATGGCTTTCTGAACGCGGATGAGTTCCTGGGCCGGAGTGGTTTTGCTTTTAATCAGGCGGGGATACAGTATGCGCTTGCCGAAAAGTGAAAAAAGGGCTGCTTTGCCGTTGGTCAGCTCTGTTTGGAAATAGTTCGTTTTATGTGGCGTCAAAAATGAGAAATGGCGAAGAAAATAGTCCACCTGCGCCAGGAGCGCCTTGAATACCCGGGAGGCCGGTTGAAACAGAACCATTCTGTTGCCCAGAACCAGTTCCGGCATGGGCAGGCCGTGCTTTCCGTACTGCCGGTTGCAGACAAGATGTTCCAGTTTGCTTTTATATTTGCTGGCGTAAACAATGATGCTTGTTTGCTGCAGGTCCCGGATGGTTTGCTGCTGTTCGTCATGCACGGATACTCTGGACAGAAACAGGAGGGAAAGCCAGTCCCGTCCTTTCGGGGCGGGCAGATAGCATAAAAAATGATCGTGGGTGCCTGACAGCATCCGGTCCAGAAGCTTGTTAAAAAAAGCGCCCAGGCCGGTCACGAAAGTTATGATCCGTTGAATAATTGATTTAACCATAGCAGTATATTTCAGGTATGAATTGTTGGGGTGTCGGCGGCGCAGCCCCCTGTCCTTGCCGCTGCGTTCAGCTTTAAACGTTCAGCATCAGGTCTGACTGGTCATGGTCCGGCCGATTATGATCGCGTAATTTATTAATCAGTTTCCATCCATAAATGGCCTTTTTCCGCAATCTCTGCGTCAAACTGCGGGGTTGCTTGTGCGGCGTACGTCCAGTACGCCTCCGCGCAACCCCTTGTTTTCCTTGACCTTGCGAAAAAATTCACATTTCTGGATTGGAAACACCAGATGGTGCCATCCATGTGAAATGGATGGACACTAATCAGAATTACCAGATTCATGGTTGGTTTGCAATAATCAAATATTTTCGGCGGCGGTATGTCAAGCTCCGCTTGCTTGAAGGGTTTGTTTTTGGGTCAAACCGGTGAACCGGCTCCAGCCTCTTTTGTAAAGCCTGCCGGTGAAGTTGTCATGATGAAAAGGTCAGGCAATATCAGGGCGGAAATAGCTTTCCCAGGGCAGGTTGTCCTTTTGCCCGATAATGAACAGGAGGCATTTAACGAATACCCACAAAAAGGCCAGGGGCAGCAATACCGTCTGAACAATAAAAATAACTATTAAATCAATGATATGCTCAATCAGGGTTTCCGCCCGGTCCCGCAGCTGTTCGGCTTTTTCCTTGAGCCGGATGGTTGATTCTTTGATGTCGGCGCCTTCTTCCGGAGCGGGGCCGGGGTTGTTGTTGAAGTAATTTAAGGAGATCGAGGCGGTTCGATAGGTATCGTTGAAAAAAGTCTTAAAAACAGCGTGATTGATCAGGGCCAGGGTGGGAACCATGATCGCCAGCATGACGGTTATCAGGAGCAGCTTGAATCCGGCCCGGTAAAACGGCCGTCCGGAGTTGTATCCGAATATCTGAAGAAGAAGAGACAGTATCAGCAGCAGAGCGCCGGTCGGCAGCAGGATGGACAGGCTGAACCAGGGGGTCAGCTGGTTCAGAAACAGCTGAATACCAAGTGAAACGCAGCTGGTCAGCATGATCAGGGAAAATCTTTCCACCAGATCGTTAATGGGATCCAGCCACTCAAAAGGAGCGATGGTGGCGGAACCGCCGGTGCCCAGAAATTTGAGCGATCCCCCGGCCTCGATTTTCTGGGCTATTGATACCAGGGCGTTGATGGCGCGGGCTCCGGCAAAGGCCAGGGACGCTTTTTTAAGGGTATCAGTCAGATACTGGTCACTGGCGGTGCGGACGGGGCGGGAAGTCGTAGTCAGGGTTACGCCGGTGATAGCCACCAGCATGATAAAAACAGTTATGATTGTCGCGTATCTCATGGAGGCCTCCTTATGAATTCTGGTTGCAAAAGATGGTATAAAATTATAATATAAAATACTGGTGTTGTGAAAAATCTGAAAATATTGCGGCCGGCCACTGCCTCTTATGTCAACCCGGCGGCTGACCAGCTGCCCATGGCTCCGTCGTGATCCGGATTGTTTGTTGAAGTTGTTAGTCTGCCATTTTTTTTGCAACGCTTCCACTAATTTATTGGCTGGTATTCAACCAGAAGGGGGGGACGGCTATGATTAAACCAAAGCTTTTAATCGCGGCGGTTGTCTTGCTTGCAGGGCTGGTCGTCGTGAGCTCGGCAACGGCCGAGGAGGGTGTCACCGACACCGAAATTCATATTGGTCAGACCGGTCCGCTAAGCGGGCCGGCCCGTATCTGGGGCGGCACGGTCAAGGGCGCCGCCCTGCGGTTTAAAATGGTCAATGAGGCCGGTGGTATCCATGGCCGTAAAATCATTCATCATACTTATGATGACGCGTACAACCCGGCCCGGACCAAGGCCGGCGTCAAACAGCTTCAGGAGAGTGTCGGCATGTTCGCCTGGTTAGGCGGGGTCGGCACTTCCAACGGACTGGCCGTGATGGACTATCTGGTGCAGCGGCAGATCCCCTGGGTGGGGCCTTTTTCCGGATCAGACGTCTGGTACAACCCGCCCCGGAAAAGCGTCTTCGCGCTGTATCCGCCTTACAAATTTGAGGCTGAGGCCCTGTGTGAATATGCCATCAGCGAGCAGGGCCATAAAAACATCGCCATTGTTTACCAGGATGACGGTTATGGCCGCAACGGGCTGGCCGGCGCGGAAAAAGCGGTTAAGAAATACAATCTGAATCTGGCGGCCTCGGTTCCGGTGGGGCGGAGTGATATTGATTTTTCTTCGGTGGCGGTGCGGCTTAAAAAAGCGGAAGCCGAGGCGGTGCTCCTCTGGATCAGTCCCTTCAGCGCCCTGCGGCTTTTGAAAGTCGCGGAGCAGGCCGGGCTTGCGCCGCAATGGATGACTTCCAGCACGCTGTCTTCTTTTTCGACCTTTTATCCGCTCAGTCACGGGCTGGTCAAAGGTTTGATCTCCGTCAATTATACTACTTTCGATAAGAAAATCGTCGATAATTTCAAGGCGGCGCAGAAAAAACTGGCGCCGGAGGACAACTGGGATACAACTTATGGCGCCGGCATAGGCTATGCTGACTGCATGGTAGAGGCTCTGGAGCGATGTGGCCGGAATCTTACCCGCGAGCGATTCATACGGGCCCTGGAAGGGCTAAGGGGATATAAGAGCATGGGACCGGCCATCACATTCTCTTCTTATGATCCGGATAAGCCCCTGTGCCGGCTGGGCGCCCAGGCAATTTATTTGCAGCAATGCCTGGAAGGCGGCCAGGCCGAGATTTTAACAGACTGGATAAAAATTGACTCCGATTAAGATGGACGGCTTCGTAAAAAGCCGGGATTTCCCTTATCGCGTCACCCCGGCGGAGACCGGGGCCTGTCCCGGCGGAGGCCGGGATCCAGTAAAATCAAATCGTTCTGTATTCCGGCAGGCGCCGGAATGACGATGTAAAGA
>JBKHHL010000020.1:0-23724 GCA_046539175.1 Desulfosudaceae bacterium | reverse complement strand
CCGCTAAATTTCTCGAACTCGGGCTGACGCCCTCAGACAGCGAGAAATTCTTAACGCAGCCGGTTGCAACCGGCTTTTCCCCAAAAGGTGCCAATGGTGCTCATAAAAACCACTTCCACCGAGCTCATTCTCAGAGGACAAAACAGGACCTTGATGCCTTCGTAAAAAGTTGGGGTCAGACGGCAAAGTAAAAAGTCCCTATCTCGTCATTCCGGCGAACGCCGGAATCCAGAAAAATTTGATTTCACTGGCCCCCGGCTTGGTCGTCATCCCGGACTCCGATACGGGACGGGGTGACAAAATATGGTAAATCCCGACCTTGCAAAACCGTCATTCCGCCAAAGAGGCTTCTTCTCCCGGGGGCTCTTCTTCCGCAATTTCAGTTTTATCGCCCTGCTTGCGAAGACGTTTTTCTTCCTGCTTTTTTTTACGTGCCATTTCCTTCTGGCGTTTTTTTAATGAAAAATGAGATTTTGACAATAGTTGACCTCCCTGGGTTGATCTTTCTGGATTGATTTCCGCTGAAAAAATTACTTCAGCCCGTATAATTCAACCGGATATTTCAAGAGGATGTAACAAGGATCTGAACGCGGCCGAAAAAGCGGAGAGGAAAAATAAAAAAAGAGGCATTACTTCAATTAATGAATATAATGCCTCTTTATTTTAACCTAAAATGAGCGTTTCTAATTTCACCGCATCTACTGCGTCAGATGACGCCCCGCATAGTTTACTATAGCGGGCCGTCATCTTCCTTGTATCTGCGGCAAACTTGAAAATCGCTCAATTCAGGTTTTAATCAGATAAATCTGAAGGTACTACTTAGACAACGGTTACGTTGGATGCCGACGGTCCTTTCGGACCCTGCTCGACGTCAAAGCTGACCTGGTCGCCTTCGTTAAGGGATTTAAATCCAGTGGCGTTGATCGAGGAATGATGAACGAATACATCCGGTCCATCTTCCTGCTCGATAAAACCGAAACCTTTTTGGTCGTTAAACCATTTTACAGTTCCATTAGCCATGATACCATCCTCCTTTCTTAAAATTTTTCAACATCGCCTGCAGGATGATACCATCATATAAATGGATACTTCCTTCAGAATACTTCCGGACTGCCGGGACGCGGCAACCCTGCTCGTTGATTTGTCTTAATATAACCCCTGCCAAATCAAAAAGCAAGAGAAAATATTTGAAATCGTAAAAAATTTTTACGAGGAGCCGGCCGGGTCAGTTTCAGTCGGCCTGTTCCCGGGGAATCGTCACGGTAAAAACGCTGCCCTGCCCGGGGGTGCTGTCAACCTCAATGGTGCCGCCATGGATCTGGACGACATGCTTGACAATCGCCAGGCCCAGGCCGGTCCCGCCGAGCTTGCGACTCCTGGCCCGGTCGACCCGGTAAAATCGCTCAAACAATCGCGGAATATGAGAGGCCTCAATACCGGGCCCGTTATCCGCGAAAGCGATGGCAACCTGTCGGCCCTCCGTCCGAACGGTTATGCTTACTTCGCCATTGTCATGGCTGTATTTAACGGCATTGGCCAGCAGGTTCACCAGGGCCTGCTCCAGCAGGGAAAAATCGAGGCAGACTTCCAGATCCGGGTCGCACTCTGTCCTGATCCGGATATTTTTGCGCCCGGCTTCAAGACGGCAGCTATTAACGGCCGAATCTATGACCGCCGCCAATTTCGTGTTGGTAAAACAAAAATCTTTCTGCCGGTCGCCATGTTCGATCCTGGACAGGCGCAGGACATCTTCCACGATGGCGGACAATCGTTCCGCGTTTTTCCTGATAATGTCAAGATGCCGCACAGTCGTTTCGCCGGCGGTCGACTTCGGATCAGAAAGCAGGGCCTCGGCAAATCCCTTGATTGAGGTCAGCGGCGTTTTAATCTCATGGGAAACATTGGCGGCAAAATCTTTACGCATGTTTTCCAGGCGCCGGACCCGGGTGACGTCGGTTAATACCAGCAGCGTTCCCAGACGTTGCCGGGTCTCGTCAACCAGAGGAGCGCTCCTGGTGTTAACGATATGATCTTTGCCGTTTATTTCAAATATTATATCATCTTCGGTCTGCCGCGCGGCCCGGGTATGGGCGGCCGCAGCGGCGAACCGGGCCAGGGCGTGGTTGCGGATAATTTCGTAAAGATATTTTCCCTGAAGTTCCGCTTCCGGACTGCCCGAAAATTGTTCCGCGGCCCGGTTCAGCCGCAGGATCTTCTGGTCATTGTCCACGGCGATGACGGCTTCGGTCAGGCTGGCGAAGACGGTTTCCAGCTCGTTTTTCTGGCGCTGGATCAGCTTGATGGTATCATCCAGCTCAGCGGCCATGTCGTTCAGGGTGGCGGCCAGGACGGCCAGTTCTTCCGTGTCCGGCAGGGGCAGTTTACGACCCAGGTCACCGGCGGCAAACCGCTCCGCGCCTCGTTTCATGTCCATGATCGGCCGGACAATCTGGCGTGAAATCAGAAAACCGGCCAGCACTACCAGCAGGGCTACCAGAAGCCCGGCCGAAACAATCTGGGTTTTCACCCCGGCCAGGGCGTCGTACACGGAGGACAAGGGCACCGAGGTTCTTATTATCAACCGGAGCTGACCTTCCGGCCGCACCGATATGGCCACATACATCATTTTCGTCCCCAGGGTATTGCTGTAACGAACGGCGCTGCCCCGGCCGGTCCGGACGGCTTCGATAACTTCCGGTCGATTGGCATGACTGTCCATCTCCCGGACATCCTTGTCGGTGTCACCCAGGACCCGTCCGTCCGGCCGGATCACCGTAATCCTGGTCCGGGAGGCCCGGCCGGCTTCCCGGCAAAAGCTGTCGATCTTGCCGGTTTCGTTCAAAAATTCCGGCGACGCGACATATTCCCCGACATATTGCCTGACCAGCTCAGCCCTGGCCACCAGGTCCCGGCGGGTTTCCCGCACGAAAAAATCGTTCAGCGTCCCCAGCATGTACCAGGTAACAATCAGCAGCGAGGCGAAGGTTATCAGCAGGTAGGTAAAAAACAGCCGGGTAAGGAGTTTTTTTCGTTTCAACATGTCCGGGTCCGTTGCCCAATGACGGTTGCGGAAAAAGCCGGGATCAGCTTAATCCGGAGATTTCGCGGGTCGATTCGGGCGCGCCAGCCCCTCCCTTACTCTTCCTTAAAACGGTACCCCACTCCCCGGACCGTTTCAATGCAGTTGCCATGACGGCCCAGTTTTTTGCGGAGGCCCGCGATCTGGACATCAACGCTGCGGTCGGTGACGGCATAATCCTCACCCCGGATCTTATCCACGATTTGCCAGCGGGTGAACACCCAGCCGGGAGACCGGGCCAGCAGGTAGAGAATATCAAATTCCGAGGGGGTCAGGCTGATCTTACTGCCTCCGGCCTCCACCAGGTGCTTGCGGGGAATAATGGAAATGGCCCGGACATGAAGGGCGCCGTTATCATCAGCCGTAAGTTCAGATTGCTGCAGGCGCCGGAAAACCGACCGGACCCGGGCGATCAGGACCCGGGGACTGAAGGGTTTGGTCAGGTAATCGTCGGCACCCAGTTCCAGGCCGGTAATTACATCCGACTCTTCACCCTTGGCTGAAAGCATGATAATGGCAATGGACCGGGTTTGCGGAGAGGCTTTGATGGCTCTGGCGACTTCCAGACCGTCCATCCCCGGCATCATTATATCCAGCACCATCATGTCCGGCCTTCCGGAACGAACCAGGGTCAACGCTTTTTCCCCGGATTCGGCGCAAACCACCCCATAGCCCTCTCGCTCCAGGCTGACCCGGACCAGCTCCAGGATATCTTCTTCGTCATCAACAACCAGGATGGTTTCTTTTGAGGTCATATTATTTTCACCGGACTGTCATGGCCTGTCAGGTATGGATTTCTTGTCGGCGTGCCGGACAATCTCGCCTTCCACCATGTATATCACTTCTTCGGCGATATTGGTGGCATGATCAGCCACCCGTTCCAGGTGACGTGAAATAAGGAAAAGGTTCAAAAGGTAAGCCATGCTCCGGATGGTATCGCCACTGGCATTTTTCAGTTCATCATAGGTCTCGTCGCGCAGCATATCGATTTCATCATCCGCGAGAAGAACTTCCCGGGCGGCGGCCGGGTCCCTGTCCACGAAAGCGTTCAGGCTTTTTTTGAGCATGCCCTTAACCTTGGTACCCATGGGCAGATAATCATAGGAGAAGGATTCGTCCTTTTTGGCGATGGTTTGCACCCGCTGGGCGATGTTGACCGCCTCGTCAGCGATGCGTTCCAGATCGTTGTTGATCTTCAAGGTTACCGCCAGAAAACGCAGATCCCCGGCCACCGGCTGGTGCAACGCTATCCCCTTGAGGCACTCCTCTTCGATCTCGACTTCGAGGTTGTCAATCTCATAATCGGTCTCAATAATCTGCCGGGCCAGATCCCGGTCAAACTCGCTGATAGACTTGATGGCCTTGTTAAGGCGCTCCTCGGTCATGGCCCCCAGTTCCAGGAGGCGCCGCTTGATATACTCCATTTCTTTAAAAAGATGGGTGGTCATAGGTTGTCTCCCGACCGGCAACGTTCCGGCCATTCTGATCCCCGCTTAGCCCGGATATTTCATGAAATATCCGGGTTAGCCAAAACGCCCGGTAATATAATCTTCGGTTTGTTTTTTCTCCGGCCGGGTAAAGAGGGTGTCGGTGTCACCGGTTTCAATCAGTTTACCCATGTAAAAAAAAGCGGTGGTGTCCGAAACCCGGGCGGCCTGTTGCATGTTATGGGTGACGATAATAATAGTGTAGCTTTCCTTTAATTCCTGGATCAGGGATTCGATTTTCTGGGTGGCGATGGGGTCCAGGGCGGAACAGGGCTCGTCCATCAGCAGCACCTCCGGCTCCACCGCCAGGGCCCGGGCAATGCACAAACGCTGCTGCTGCCCGCCGGAAAGCCCCAGGGCGGAATCTTGAAGCCGGTCTTTAACCTCGTCCCAGAGGGCGGCTTTTTTCAGACTTTCCTCCACCTGGCCGGCAATGACGCTTTTATCCCTGACTCCGTTGACTCGCAGCCCGTAAGCAATATTTTCAAAATTGGACTTGGGAAAAGGGTTGGGTTTTTGAAAGACCATGCCCACCCGCCGCCGCAGGGTCACGAAATCGACGTCCGTCCCGTAAATAGAGTCTCCATCCAGCAGAATTTCCCCCTCCAGCCGGCTGCCGGCAACCAGGTCGTTCATGCGGTTGAGGCAGCGAATAAAAGTGCTTTTACCGCAACCGGACGGACCGATCAGGGCGGTCACCCGGTGAAGATCGAAATTCAGGGAGATATCGGTCAAAGCCTGAAAACGTCCGTAATAAAAATTCAGGTGACGGGTGGCCATTTTGTGAAGCGTCATACCATTCTCTCTTTTTGGGTTCATGATATCACAATATATTGCTTAAATTGAACGATTTCCGATTATTATTGGCCTTTTAATTTCCGGCGCAGTCTGGCCCGGGTAATAATGGCCGCCAGGTTCATGCCTAAAACCAGGACGATCAGAACCAGGGCGGTGCCGTATTGAAGCGGCTCGGTCACCGCTATGTTTCTGCCCTGGGTCGCCAGGACGTAAATATGATAAGGCAGGGCCATGACTTCATCATACAGGCTCGACGGCAGAATCGGAGTAACAAAAACCGCGGCCGTAAACATGATCGGGGCTGTTTCACCGGCGGCCCGGCCCAGCCCGAGAATTGCCCCGGTCAAAATCTCCGGGGTCGACGCCGGCAGGACCACTTTATATATGGTCTGCCACTTGGTGGCCCCCAGGGCCAGCGAAGCCTCCCGGTAACCGTCAGGGACGGCTTTCAAGGCCTCTTCCGTGGAACCGATAATGACCGGCAGGGTCATGACGCCCAGGGTCAGCGATCCGGCCAGGATACTGACCCCCATGTTCAGCACGATGCAGAAAAAGGCCAGCCCGAACAATCCGAAAACTATGGACGGCACTCCGGCCAGGGTATTTATGCCGAAACGGATAATCCGCATCACCTTGCCGCCGCCGGCGTATTCCCGCAGGTAAACAGCCGAGGCCACCCCGATCGGCAGCGCCAACAGTATCGCCCCGGCAGACAGATAAAAAGTGCCGATGATACAGGGCATGATACCTCCCCGGGTCATGGCGTCAGTGGGCGGCCGGGTCAGAAACGACCAGCTGATACTGCCGGCGCCCCGGGACACGACAAAATAGCCCACCACCAGCAGGGCCGCGGCATTAATCAGGGCGGCCAGCCGGAACAAATTGAAAAAGAAATTCTGCCGCAAGCGCCGCCTGTTCACCCGTTTATCAGAACTTTTCCGGCTTTTTTTGAAAGAGAAGTTGATAGCCATAAAATCATCCACCCAGCTGTTTTTTCTTGAACCGATCGGCCATGATATCCGCGGTCAGGTTAAACAAAAAGGTAAACAGAAACAAAACCACTCCAATCGCGAAAAGAGCATGGTAGTGATCGCTTCTGAAAGGGGCTTCAGCCATTTCCGCGGCAATGCTGGCCGGCATCGGCCGGACCGGGTCAAATAAAGAGGTGGGGATGATGGCGGCTCCTCCGGCCACCATCAGCACTACCATGGTTTCCCCGATGGCCCGGGACATACCCAGAATGACCGCCGTGGCAATACCGGAAGCCGAGGCGGGCAGAACAATCTTGACAATGGTTTCAAAACGGGTGGCGCCCAGAGCCAGGGAGGCTTCCCGCAGGGAATCCGGCACGCTGTGGATGGCGTCTTCAGATATGCTGCAGATGGTCGGTACCGCCATAAAAGCCAGCATCAAGGAGGCGTTGAAGAGGTTGAGACCCATCGGGATGCCGAAAACCTTTTGCAGAAACGGGGAGAAAACAGTCAGTCCGAACAGGCCGATCACCACCGACGGCACCGAGGCCAGCATCTCCACCAGGGGCTTGATTATTTCGGCCGCCCGCTTGCCGGCGACTTCCGCGATGTAGATGGCCGTCATAATACCGAGCGGCACGGAAATCAACGATGACACCAGGGTCACAAAGCCGGACCCGGCTATGAGCGGCAGAATGCCGAAAAGAGGATCATCGTCGGTGGGATACCACAAGCAGCCGAACAAAAAATCATGCCAGCTGGTATACTGGAGAATCGGCAACCCTTCCGCGAACAGAAACAGGGCGATCAGCAGCAGGGTTGTGGTGGAGGCCAGCGCTACCAGGAAAAACATGGCCTTGATAGCTTTTTCCGTTGTCTGCCGTTTAATCAGCATCATGATACCGGGCACCATTTTTCATTTTAAGCTCAAGCCGTCATTGCTTCAGCCCGGATATTTCACGAGTCGATTTGGGCGCAGCCTGCAAGGCAGCCGATATGAAGCTGTAGTAATCTACCGCGAATATCGGCCAACGAAGCAGATGCGCCCAAGGCGACTCGCCCGAAGGGTGAAATTTTTTGATATAAAATTGCCTTTATTCCGCCAAACTCTAATGACAATTTTTAATTGAGAAGCAAGGCAGAAAATATCACAACGTTTTGGGATACTGGCATAAAACATCATTTATCAAAAAATTTCATGAAATATTCGGGTTACGGGTTAAAAATCGGAATACTGCCTACCTTCCGGATCAGTTTCTGTCCCCGGGCGGAAAAAACATAGTTGATAAACTTCAAAGAGTTGCCTTCCGGCCAGCTGTTGGTAAACATATACAGCGGACGGCTGACCGGGTACTGGTCGCTCTGGGTAGTGTCTTCGCTGCCCATGACTCCGTTCACCTTAACCTGTTTCAGGCTGTCGTTAAGGTAAGCCAGACCGATATAGGCGATGGCTCCCCTGGTTTTGGACACGGTCGCCACGGCGTCGCCGTTGGAGGCCACCGTTGACGCCCGGGGAGAGACGCGCTCACCTTCCAGAACAATGTCACCCCAGACTTCAAACGTGCCTGAAGAGCTGTCCCGGGAAAGGACCACGATTTTTCCGTTACGGCCGCCAACCTCTTTCCAGTTGGTGATCTTTCCCTGGTAAATCTTTTTTAACTGATCAGTGGAAAGATCGTCCACGGGATTATCCGGATGAACCACCGGCACGATGCAGTCCAGGGCGATCCGGAACGGAACCGGGTAAACTCCCTTATCACAGGCCCGCTGCAATTCCTTGTCCTTGATAAACCGTGAGGCCATGGCAATGTCGGTGGTGCCGTCGAGCATGGCCTTGATGCCGTTGCCGGATCCGCCGCCGGAAAGCGACACCGATATCTCGGTATCATTCATAAACGCTTCGGAAACCGCCTGGGAAATCGGCAGGACAGTGGTGGACCCCTTGATGACCAGTTGACCCGCGGCAGCGGGACCGGCCAGTAAAATGGAGGCCAGCAAAAAGATAGCCGCCCTGGTCAGACTTTTGAATTTTGTCATGGTAATAGCTCCTTAAGTTTGAATTACGGTTTTTCTGTTCCAATACCGCAGCAGCCGAAATGCTGTTGCTTTCATGAAGAAGATAGCTCTGAAATGTTAGGAATATATTAAGAAAGCGTGAAAAAACGATTAAATTAACCGGATATTTCATGAAATATCCGGGCTGACCGCGCCTGGTAATATTTGTTTGCTCTGCCGGGCGCCGGGATATTATTGACAAAACATGCTAAGATCGCTATTGATGATACCAACCCGTAATCATTAAACCGGAAATTTTAAAAAAAATTAAAGGAGAATATAATCATCATGAAAAAACCGCTGAGCCTGATCCTGCTGGCAATAATATCATGTTCGCTCCTGTCCTGCTCGGATCAGACGGATCAGCCCCTGCCGCTTGACTCGGTTGACAAGCAATTCAGCTATACCATGGGTTACGAGGCAGTGGGCGTGCTGGAGAACCTGGAGACCACCACCCTTGACCAGCAGGCCTTTTTAAACGGTGTCCGGGACGCCCTGGACCAGAAAAAACCGCGGCTCTCCCGCGATCAGGGCCTGCATGTCAAATCCCTGGTCTTTGAAAAGGAACGGGAAAATAAAAACCGGCAGATCATGTTGTCTGCCGGCGAAAACCGGGAGCGCCAGGAAAAATTTCTGGCGGAAAATAAAACCAGGGAAGATGTCATCACCACCGACAGCGGCCTGCAGTACCGGATATTACAAGAAGGGGACGGTCCCCGGCCGACTCCGGACGATCACGTCCGGGTCCACCTGAAAGGTCAGCTGCTGGACGGGACCGTTTTTGACTCCACCTACGATACCGGAGCCCCCCTGGTCGGACCGGTCAAAGGAGACATTCCGGTCTGGGAGGAAGCCCTGACCCTGATGAAAGCAGGGGGCAAATACAAATTTTTCGTGCCCTCAAAACTGGCCTATGGCGAAAACGGCACCTTCCAGCAGGGCGGCGAGATCGGTCCCAACCAGATGATCATTCTCGAGCTGGAACTGCTTGATATCCTGGATGACCCGGAGAACAACCGCCCGGGTATTAATCTCCCGGGAAATAATACCCTGGAAAAGCACTCGCAATAAACTGATGACGGAAGACAACCAGCCCTTACCGGCCCAAAAAAGCGCCTGGCTGTTGGGATTGCTGAGCCTGCTGCTTTACTGCCTGACGGCTTACGGCGGTATCCGTTCCCCGGATGAAGAGGCCATCTTCCGGATCGGCCGGGCCCTGGCGGAAAAGGGCTCTTTCGCCCTGGACCGCCACGAGGAGACCCTGGCGGGCTTTTCAGTGGCCCGGGGCACCGATGGAAGGATTTACTCCCATTACGCCCCGGCCCAGGCCGTCCTCCTGGCCCCGGTCATCAAGGCGGCGCTGCTGATCAACCAATCCCGCTGGTATGAACAGACCCGCCTCAAAATCCCCATCAGCTTCTGCGCCGGGGCCGCTTCCCTGAAAAACTTTATCCTGGACCGCCCCCCGGCGGAGATGGAAGAACACGCCCTGCGTTTTCTGACGGCCTGGTTTATGCCCCTGATCAGCAGCCTCCTGGTGGTGGTCTTTTTCTTTCTGATGCGACGGATCACGGCCTCGTCGGCCGCGGCCGTCATCACCGCCGGCTTGCTGGCCTTTGCCACGCCGGTCTGGAGTTATTCGGGGACCTTTTTTAAAGAACCGCTGGCCATGCTCCTGGTGGTGTCAAGCCTGCTGCTGCTGGCGGGTAACGACCCGGTCTTCACCGCCGGAACCAGGCGTCTCCGGCCGCTGTTTCCGGCCGGTCTGCTGCTGGGGCTGGCTTTTACCTCGCACATTTCAGCCGTGCTGTTTGTGCCGTTTTTTATCATTTACGCCGGCTGGCCCCCGGCCACCGGCCAGGCAGCCGGGCCCGCCGGTAAACTTCCCGTCTTCATCCGACAAGCGGCTGTTTTCACGGCGGGATTCCTGGTCCCGGCCCTGGCCTTTGCCGCTTATAATTACGCCCGTTTCGAAAACATCTGGGACGTCGGCCGGGCAGCCTCGACCATTACCATGAACTATCCCCGGCTGGTCCTGCCGTTTGAAGGAGTGCTGGGTTTTCTTGTCAGCCCGGGCAAGGGGCTGCTCTGGTACTGCCCGCTGGTTATGGCCGGGGCCTGGTACTGGCCCCGGCTGCACGCCAGGCACCGAGTGCTGTCATTTATTCTTTTATCCGCCATGGCCTTCCGGCTGCTGTTTCTGGCCTGCCGCACGGACTGGCACGGCGGCTTCTGCCTGGGCCCCAGGCACCTGCTCCTGATCATCCCCTTATTATTAATCCCCCTGGGTCTGGGCGTAAAAGAAGTGCTGGACCGTCGTCCGGCCGTCACCGACAAAAAAATAATGGTTCCGGCCGGTTTGTTTCTGGCCGCGGCCGCGCAGCAGATCTATTTCTGCCTGGGAGAACCGATCTCCTTTTATTATCTTGTTCGCAATTATTTCTTTTCCAAAGGGGTTTCCATTCTTTCCGGCAATGACTTGTATTTCCAATGGAGCGCCAGTCCGCTCCTGCATCTGTTGAAAGGACGCCGGGGCCCCTGGCTGTTGCAGGATATTGCTTTGACCAATTATCAGCTGCTGCCGATACTTATCACCGTATTTATTCTCCTGGTCATTATGGCCGCGGCCTGTCTCATAAGGACGCATAAGAAAGTATGAAACCTTTGCGACTGTTTCTGGCCAATGTCGGTAAACGCCAGGTGGAATTTCCCCTGGTAACCCCGCCGCTGGGGATTATGTCCCTGGCCGCCTATATCCGTTCCAGGTTCAAAGTATCCATCCGGCTGGTCAACCAGAAACTGGAAAATTTTTCCAATGACCGCCTGATCCGCCAGGCGGTTGATTTTCAGGCCGATATCGTCGGGTTGAGCGTCACTTCTCCCACGGCCCATAATCTGGGCTACCTGACCGAACATATCAGAACCATGCTGCCGAAGGCCCTGATTATTATCGGCGGCGCCCATGTTTCGGCCTTCGGCGCCAAGTCTTTAAGCAACACCAGGGCTGACGCGGCTGTTTCCGGAGAAGGTGAAATCGCTCTGGAAGAAATTATCCGGACCTGTCTTGAGGGCGGCTCCCTGGACGAGGTGCCCGGTCTACACCGCCGCGCGGCCGACGGCCAGATCGTCACCAACCCGGGAAACATTCCCTTTATCGAAGACATCGACAGCCTGCCGCCGCCGGCCTATGACCTGATCGACCTGCCGGCCTACTGGAAACGCCAGTCCATGCCGCCGATGCCGCGCCGGCGATACGCCTCCCTCTTTTCCAGCCGGGGATGTCCTTATCGCTGCATTTACTGCCACCGCATCTTCGGCGATCGTTTCCGCTTTCACTCGGCCGAGCGGATCGCCGATGAAATGGCCTGGATTCAGAAAACATACCGGATTGCCGATTTTGAGTTTCTGGATGACATCTTCAACCTGGATAAACAAAGAATTTTTGACCTGTCGACCCGGATTCATGACCGCGGTTTAACGACTAAGCTGGTTTTCCCCAATGGAGTCCGCACCGATATTTTCACTAAAGACGAACTGGATGCCCTGATGGGCATGGGCATGTACTTTGCCAGTTTCGCCCTGGAATCGGGCTCACCGAGGATTCAGAAACTGATCGGAAAAAATCTGAATATTGAAAAATTTCTGGAAAACGTGCGATACGCCGTGTCCCGGGGCGTTCTGGCCAACGGTTTCGCCATGATGGGATTTCCCACCGAGACCGAACAGGACTTGCAACAGACCATCGACGTCAGCTGCGACTCGGCCCTGCATACCATCTCTTATTTTACCACCACGCCCTTTCCCAACACCAGGATGTATAGTATGGCCAAAGAAAAATTTCCGGAAAAGTTAAAAAGCATTAAATATGATGATATGGAGTATGCCGGCCTGACTCTGAATCTGTCCGACGTTTCGGACGAAACCCTTTATTATTACCAGAGAAAGGCCAACCGCCGGTTTTACTTAAACCCGAAACGGATTGGCCGCCTGCTGCTGGCCTATCCTCAGCCTTACAAACTGCCTCTTTATGTCCCCTACTTCTTAAAACGATCCTTTAAGGGAATTTTACAAAGCAGCCGGTAAAGCCGTCAGAGAAGGCTTTGACAGGCTTCGGCCCAGGCCGCCAGATTAGCGCCGGTGTGTTTTAAAAAGCCTTTCATCTCCTCCGGGCACCAGTCCGGCAGAGAGGGGGCCGCCTCTTCCCGCAGGAACCCGGCCAGGTCCAGAACCCGGGCGGGGATATCCCGGGAATCGCTCTGAAACCGGTTTTTTAAAATATCCACCAGCCAGTCGGTCAGGACCAGGCCCCAGTACTCCCGGCGCAGATCGGCCGGGTAATCATGCGCGTTGCGCCGGTGATCAACCACGGGCCGGCCAAAAGCGACATGAAAACAGGTAGACCGCATGACCGCCTGCAGAAAATAGCCGCCCCAGATGTCGCCATAGCGCTCTATCCGTCCTCCCGGTACTTTCCAGCCCATGGGCACGCACAAGAAGGCCGGGATCAGGTCCCGGACCACGCTGACATTCTGGTTGTTGACCGGCATCCAGGTATCGGGGGCCAGCAGGCAACAATCGTCGCCGAGGTAGGCCCGGCTGGTGACCGGTCCGTTCAGCCAGGTGACGGCGTCCAGGTCGGGAGCCCCCGTCCACAGGCCGGCCTTTACCCCGACTCTGGCGTCCCGGTCTGAGGTTCCGGTCACGGCTTCATGGGGGGCGCCGTCTCGCAGCGACAGGGGGAAACCCCGGGGATAGACTTTCCGGGGGGTGTCCAATTCGAGGTGACGGCAGACGTTATAAAAGCCGGTGGCGCTTTGAAACAAAGTCCCTTTCCGGGCGCGGCCGGTATCCCGGTGACCGGCCATAAAATTCCGGGAATCGGGAAAATTATCATCGTCAATGGATATCAGCACCCGGCAGCCGTCGGCCAGGGCGCGCAGGTAGCCGATATTGCGCCGGGTTTCATTATTATAAGGCAGGCCGGCGTAAAACGCGGGGAATCTCTCCCCCCAGCGGTCCTGGGCGGCGATATCCAGAAAAACGGTTTCCAGTCCCCGCCCGGAAAGATCCCGCGCCAGGCCGGCTGTTTCCGGCGGGGTCTTAAGATCCCCCACGATCCAGATTTTGACCTCATCCAGATGCTCATAACGCCGGATATTATCGAAATAGGCGGTCAAAACCGTGGGCAGGCGAATGGTGGTCAGAACGATATGAAAGGGCTTGGTCATATAATAAACGAGTGTTTGCTTAAAAAGAGCGGTTGCCAAATAAATCACGTCCGGTATATAGTAAACAGATTGGCCGCCATTGTCCAAAATAAAAATAAAAATAAGACCAGAATTGATGGCTTCGTAAAAAGTCCCTGCCTCGTCATTCCGGCGGAGGCCGGAATCCAGAACTATTTGATTTTACTGGACCCCGGCCTCCGCCGGGGTGACGCAATAAGGAAAATCTCGACTTTTTACGAGACCATCAGAATTGACGATAGAAATAACATGCCAGACACAACCGACATCCGGTTATCAATCATAATCACCGTTTTTTCAGAAACCGTCTCGCTGGTGGAAACAATTGACCGCCTCCTGGCCGGAGACAGGGGTTATATCCTGGAAATCCTGCTGGTGGTGTCCCCGCGATCTTCGGCGCCCTGCCTGAAGATCTGCCGTGATCTGGCGGCCAGGCATGCCCTGGTGCGTTTTCACCTTCAGAAAAACAATCCCGGCGTCGGCCGGGCCATCCGGGAAGGTATGGCCACGGTTACCGGCACCCATATCGCTATTCTGTCAGCCGACCTGGAGACCGAGCCTGAAGCCGTGAACAGGATGGTGCGGGCGGTTGAAGCCTCCGGCCATGACCTGGTCGTTGCCAACCGGTGGCTGCCCGGCGGGGGCTTTGAAAACTACAACCTTGTCAAACTCTGGCTGAACTGGCTGTTTCAGAATATTTTCAAACGGATTTATGGCACCGAACTGGGCGATCTGACCTTTGGCCTGAAAATTATAAAAAAAGAAAGAGCGGCCGCCATCTGCTGGGAAGCCACCCACCATGAAATATTTATTGAAACAACCCTGAAACCGTTACTGGCGGGGGCCTCGGCCGGCCAGGTGCCGACCGTCTGGATAGGCCGGCGGGAAGGCGTCAGCAAAAACAATTTTTTCATTAATCTGCGCTATACCTGGCTGGCCCTGAAGCTGACCCGGCAGATTCCGGCCGCCCGCCGCGCCCAATGCCACCGGAAGAATTGAAATGGAACCTTTTCGAGTACTTTTCATCAAACCTCCGGACAGCGAGGTCAACGTCCTCTCCTTAGACGTTCCCTTAGGCATCTTATACCTGTCCGCCGGCCTGAAAAAGGATTTCGGGGACCGGGTGGCCACAAAGATAATTGATCTGCGGCTGGAAAAAACAGTCACCGCGCCGCTGTCCGGGAAAATTGAAAACTTCGCTCCCGACCTGATCGGCATCAGCCTGCTGACCTTCAACCATGTTTTCCTGAAACACTATCTGGCCTTTATCAGGCAAAAGGCGCCGCGGGCGGCCATTGTCATCGGCGGACCGGGCGCCACCTACGACTACCGGGAACTTTTAAAGCAGCACCCGGAAATTGACGCCGCCGTTCCGGGAGAAGGTGAAGCGGTTTTGTCCAGCCTGGCGGGTACTCTGATGTCCGGGCGGGACATCCGGACCGTGCCGGGCATCGCCTGTTTGGATGAAAGCGGCCTGGTTTTCAATGGGCGGCCGGAGTACATCCCGGATCTTGACAGCCTGCCTTTCCCCGACTACGGCTTGATATCCTTTGACAGCTACTGGGGAGAAAAACGTCACGGCCAGATGAACGGGGTGCTGGCGCACAATAAATACACCCATATTATCAGTTCCCGGGCCTGTCCGTTTAACTGCATCTACTGCCACAATATTTTCGGTAAAAAACTGCGGAAAAGAAGTCCGGAGAACTTTGTCGGAGAAATGAAGTGGTTGTGTGATACTTACGGGATTAAAGAATTTCACATCGTGGATGATGTTTTTAATTTTGACCGTCCCCGCATGCACGCCATTCTCAACCTGATTATCGACCAGCGCCTGGACGTCAAGCTGGCATTCCCCAATGGTCTGCGGGCTGATATGCTGGAAAAAGAGGATCTGGACCTGCTGAAAAAAGCCGGAGCTTACATGGTCACCTTTGCCATCGAAACCGCCTCGGCCCGGCTGCAAAAATTAATTCGGAAAAATTTAAACATCAACAAGGTGTCCGAAAACATCCAATACGCCAGTTCCATCGGCTTGATCGTCAAGGGTTTTTTCATGCTGGGGTTTCCCGGCGAAACCCCGGCGGAGATCCGCCGGACCATAGATTTCGCGGTCAAATCGAAACTTGATCTGGCCCATTTTTTTACGGTAACGCCTTTCCCCGGCACCGCCCTCAGGCAGTTAGCCCGGGAGACATATCCGGACTGGCGGGAAGAAGCCCTGTATCATTACTGGCCGGACAAACCCTTTTATCAGCAGGCCACCGGCTACAACCTCAACCGGACGCAGAAGCTGGCCTATCTGAAATTCTACGGTTCCCCCCGGACGATTAAAACCTTTTATAAAATACCGCTGAAAACGCAACGGCTGAAAAAATGGGCTAAATTCGCCGGCGAAGTCCTCTGGAAATAATCAGCCTGCTTTCGGAAGGACAGGGAGGGCGGAACGGGTCCGGCCGGTCTACTCCGACCTCCCGGAAGAAAATTTTTCCGCGCGTTCCAGCACCTCCAGATTATGGCGGGCCTTCTCATAATCAGGTTCCAGCACCAGGGCCCGCTGAAAATTGTCCCGGGCCGCCGCCAACCTTCCCCGCTGCCAGCAGACAACGCCCAGATTGTTATAAATCTCCGGATCATCCGGCGCCGCCAGTCGAAGCTGTTTTAAAATTGCCAGGGCCTGGTCAGGATCATTATCGATCACGGCCAGCCGGGCTGACAATTTTTTAAACTCGATGTTTGCCGGATCATATTCCAGGGCCTGATCAAGAAGACGGGCGGCTTGATCAGGCTCATCCAGCCGCATCATGCATTCGGCCGCCCGGAAAAAGACCATGCCATCCGGCCGCCCGTCGGATACGGCCGTCCGTACCAGGGCGACCGCCTCCTGCCGGTCGCCCCGATCCAGGGCCCGGACGGCCTGCCATATTTTCCGGATGGAATATTCAATCCGGTCCATAACGGCCGGGGCTCGTTTATCATTAAAAAAACATCCGGCCGGCCCGCCGGAAGTCTCAAACAGACTTTCGTCATACACGGGATAATAAGGAAGACCGGCCTGGTCCGGAACCGGGTCATCACCCCGGACAACCCGGTAAAGCTGATAGTATTTATTTCGGAAAACCGGGCGGAAATGACGGAAACCGCCCGGTTTAAAATGGAAGCGGTAGATCAGGCTGGAACAGGGCAGCCGCGACAGGCCGGCCAGATACCGCTGGGAATCAGGATCGGTGCGGAGCAGATTTTTAACGGGATAAAGATAATAATCGACCTGGTATTTCTTCATCAGCCGATAGAGCGCCGCCTCATCATCTCCGAACAGGGCCAGAACAATTTCCCGGTATTTACCGCGGATATCTGCCGTTTCCCACTTGGGCTGCAGCACAATGGCCCGGTCCGCGTAGGTAAGCAGGGAGGGGCTGACGTCCGTGTTGGACAGAAAAACAGCCTCCGGAGCAGTATTTCGTTTAATCCAGGCCAGCATCTCCAGATCGTCGCTTCTATATTTTGCCAGGGCCAGGGAGCCGTCGGAAAGTCCGCGCGAAACCGCCCTGCTAACACCCAGCCGATCTCCGCCCAGGGCCAGACCGACCTGAAAAACCAGACATCCGCCCAGCAGAACACCCGTCACCAACCGGTATGAGCGCCAGCCCGGGGGGGCTTCACTTTTAAAAACCGCCCCGGCCGGCCCCGTCTGCCCGGCTCCTTTTTGATCCAGAAACAGATAAACCACCATCAGGCCAAGAAAGAAAGCGCCGAACAGGGTCAGCCGCTGGACCATTACATTGAGCGCCAGAAAAGCCAGGCCCATGAAAAATACCAGCTGCGCCTCAAAATCAGGCCTCTTCCGGAAGCGGGCCACCAGCTTGAACCCGGCCATTACCGCCAGCGGCAGCAGCAAAGCGTATCGGTATACCAGGTAAAGCGGTGACATGGTGTTAAAGGGCCCCTGCCAGAGGAGGCGGCCCGCGAACGAAAGCCGGGCCGGATCATCCGGCTTGACCAGCAGATGAAGGAGCTTGTATTTGAGCAGGGCCCAGACATGACCATAACCGGCCCCTTCCCCGCCGAGGGGGACAACCAGAGCGGTCACCGCCGCCCCGGCCAGCAGCAAAAACAGACGTTGCCGGAAAGACAACCGATAGCGGCCGTCGATGATTAGAGCCGCCAGCAGCAGAGCGCCGAAAATCATCGCCGGTGAAAAAATCAGATAACCGGTCCGCAAAACCGGCCAGAAAAGTCCCGCCGCTCCGACACATCCAACGACGCATCCCAGGATAATCCCGAACACCCGGGTCAGCTCTTTAGTGCCGCCGACCGCCAGAAAAGATAGAGCCAGGGCCGCGGTAAAAACCAACAGGTAGAAGCGGGTAAAATGCCAGGTGGCCAGGGCCAGGGCCAGCAGGACACCGGCGGCGACAGCGAACAAAAGAGAGCGGCTTCTTTTTTTCAAGGCGGCCAGGGTCAGCACAAAAGATGCCGCCATCAGGGGAAAAGCCGTGTACTCCAGCTCATAATATTGTATCCGGGCATAGGCGGCGCCGGTAAAAGTATACAGCCCGGCGCAGAACAGGGCCGCCACGGGTCCGGCGCCCAGGACCCGCGCCCCGAAAAACAGGGCCGCCCCGGCCAGCAGGGAAAAAAAAGAGATAAAATATATCAGAAAGACGTGAAAAGGCACCTCCGGGAAGAAAGCGGTAAAAACCCGGTAGCTCAGACCATGCAGATACTCCTGCAGCAGGGTCAATTCCTGAAAAGGATAAATTCCCTCCGGCCACTGGGCCTTTTGATCGTGCCGGGGAATCGGCTCATTATCGGCCACCAGGCGGGCGTACCGGTATTGAAAGGCGCCCTCGGTGTAAAAAAAACCGATATCCGACTCCGGATGATAGGAATTACGCTGCTGATACCGATCAACCCGGTGAAAACCGGCCCCGGCCAGCATCACTGCCAGCAGGAACCAGACCATATATTTTTGCCAGGCAAGCTTCGTTTCAGGGATCATCATGAACGGCTCCCGCCGGCAGCCGGTTATCGCCGTCGGCCTGCTGGCTCCGGTTTTCCAGGCAGGCCCGGACCCCGGTCAGGGCCCGGACGATGCGGTCATCATGGGGCCGGACGGCCAAAGCCCGGGAAAAACAAGCGGCGGCCTCCTCCAGCCGCCCCTGCCCGAACAGCACCCTCCCCAGGTTATAATTGGCCGCGGCGTTATCCGGGTCAAGGATCAGCACGTTCCGGTAATGCCGGATGGCCGGACCGGGCCGGCCCTCCTTCTGATACAGATTGGCCAGTCCCAGCCGGGCCGGAATCAACTCCGGGGAAAGCTCCAGGGCGGTTTGAAAATGGGACCGGGCCGCGGCGATCCGGCCCTGCCTGGCCAGGACCAGGGCCAGGTTGGCCTGAGCTCCCGCCGAATCGGACTTTATCTCCAGGGCCCGACGAAAATGGTTTTCCGCCTGAGCGTAATTTTCTTTTTCACGATATGCGTTTCCCAGGCCGATATGAGCCAGAAAATTATCGCTGGTAACGGCCACAGCCCGGCTAAACAGGGCCTGGCTGTCCCGGAAATGAAGGGTCTGAAAAAAAGCCGCCCCTCCCCAGTAAAACAGCAGGGCCAGGACAGTGGCAAACGCCGCCGGGCGGACCATCCGGGACCGCAGCCAGCGGCCGGGCACGGCCCAGACCATCATGATAAAAATCCCCGGCAGGGAGATATAGACGTAATGATCGGCGTGGGCCGGCCAGGGGCCGGAACGAACCGCCCCGAAAGAAGGGATCAGAAAAACGAGATACCACAGCCAGCCCAGCAGCACCAGGGGACGCCGGCGCCGCAGCCGGACCGCCCAGGCTGTTATCAGTATCAGCAGGGCCGCCGCTCCGAGCGAATGCCACCAGGGAATACCGGAAGGAAAGGGGTAATAAACCGCCAGGTCAAAGGGATAAATGATCTGCCGGAGATAGGTAACCACGGCCTGGAGCGAATTGGCGAGCAGCAGTTTCGCGGTAACCGTCCCGGTTTCCAGAACCGGGCTGGCGCCTTTGCCGGCCAGCAGGACCATCCCCGCCCGCAGACCGGCCAGGATAAAAAAGGGCGCTTTTTCGAGAAGTTTGAACCGAAAAGAATTTTTCGGGCCGGTCAGACCGCCCCCATAACGATCCAGGGCCAACCAGTCTAAAAGAACCAGCACCACCGGCATCATAACCGCCGTCGGCTTGGCCAGCAGAGCCAGAACAAAGGCCGTCAGGGCCAGGACGTACCAGCTTTGGCGACCGGCGCGGGCATAGCCGGCATAGGCGTAAAGGGACAGGGCCACCAGGGCCGCGCACAAAACATTGGATCGTTCGGCCACCCAGGCCACGGAATCCACCCCCAGGGGATGGATGGCGAACAAGCCCACCGCCAGGGCCGACCGCCAGGGCCGGCCGGTCAATCGCCGCAGAAACAGAAAAAAACAGATGACCGCGGCACCATGAATAATGACGCTGGTCCAATGGTGCCCGGCGGGATCAAGACCGAACAACTGGCAGTCCAGCATATGAGAAAGCAGGGCCAGGGGGTAAAAAAAGAGGTTTTCCCGCCAGGCGGAAAAAAAAGCCCATTTTATCCCCGGCCAGGTAAGACCGGGGCGAACCAGGGCGTTGTTTACGATCAGCTCAAAATCATCAAAAGAGACAAAAGAAAAACGGCCCACCCGGTGATAGAGCAGGCCGACCGCCGCCGCCAGAAGAAGGCTGATTAAAACTGATTTTTTCATCAGGAAAAATCGAATATTCGAAAAAAACGACTGGAAACAGCGCCGGTACCGGTTGATGCTTATTTTTAATCCCAGCCGCTTGAGGGGATAGTGATGTCTTTCCGATGATAGCCCCGGCTATAATGGTCTTTTTCATACCGATTTTCATCATTCCAGGCGTCCGCATAGCCGTCAAGCGTGCCCGCGACACTCATATCGCGCTCGGTGCTGGTGGGATTTCCCACAAAACTCATTTGGTTACCCCGGTAATCCTCATTGGGAATCAGAAACGGCTCACTGTCCGTGCTGATTTCCTGCTCCAGGTTGCGCTGCCCCGGAATAACCATTTTAGTGTACGTCATACTGAGGTCGTTGAGCGCCCAGGCCCCGACGTGATCCACGGAGTCGTCAATACCATCGCCGTCCTTGTCAGCCGTGGCCTCACCGGTCTGGCCGATGCGCACCTCCCCCAGGATATAATCTCTCTTGGTCGGCTGGCTTGATACCGCCCCCGAAGAAGTCCCCATGCCGGATTCCCCTGAGTCGGGATAATAAACCGTTCGCGAATAATGGCCGTGAACATAGGTAACCAGGTAGGTGTCGGGATTGCCGTTGTTATCGACGTCATAACCATCAGCCGTGGCTACTTCAAACCGGATGGGCCGGGTGGGGCTGGACTGGCCGATCTGGGAGGCGGCGTAATCAGGGTAAGGATAACCCGAGGTATCATGGGTACGCTCGTGATGAACGCCGGCCGCGAAATCGCCGATAACCTGCCAGTCTGATACAGAATGAGAATAGTAATGGTCGGGGTCTTTATCCAGGGTCTTCCAGTTGGGAAAAACAGTGTTTCCGTTGGAAGTATAGGGATCATCAAGAATATCTCCGGCAAACATGATACTGCTTCCCTTGGATTCCTTATCGTAACCCTTGAAATTAAGCTCCCCGCCGCCCAGCTTCAGGCGCAACTCACCGGCAATGCCTTCATTGCTGCGGATATCGGCGGCCCCCAGGCCGCCCCAGTCGCTCATCCAGGAATCAAAAAAAGCGGCGTCCGCGTATTGACTGGGCGGTGACAGAAACAACTGCATGAAATGAGTAGGTTCCGGATCATCGTACTCTTCAATCCAGAATATTTCGCCGAGGTGAAAGCCGAAAACATCTTGGGTATCTCCAGTAGATGGGTCATAAAACTGCACCATCTCCCAGACATAATGCATATTGGTACTGCCGTAACCGGTCATGGCAAAGGTGACGGCATCGTTGTTCATACGGCCGTCGCTGCTCAGATCACCGCTGCCCACGTCAAGCTCAAAACCCAGGGTATCCACGTCAATGGGCACGGATTCGTCGGTGGGACTGCCGCACAGGGCGGCGGCAATGGAATTGTCATCATTCCCCGGGCGAAGCACAGAACTTTTACTGTCATCCACGATCAGAAACTGCCAGTCCGTGCCCGCGTCCGGGCTGAGGTCAATCTTAAAATCATCCATCTGCAAAAGAGTGGCGTCCAGGTCCTGGGCAAAAATGGTCAGCCCGGCCGTACCGGAAACACCGCCCAGGTCATCGTCCGAAAGGGCCTTCATGGCCTGTACCGGACCGGCCCCAAGGACAATCACCAGCCATAATCCGCAAACCAGCCACACTTTATTTGTCTTTTTCATGGTCATTAAACTCTTAATTAATCATTAATGACGAGGTAAAGACTTTTTACTTTGCCGTCCCAATTTGGACTTTTTACGAGACCGTCAATGATGATGAACTCGTAAAAAGTCCCTACCTCGTCATTCCGGCGAATGCCGGAATCCAGAACTACTTGATTTTACTGGACCCCGGCCTCCGCCGGGGTGACGCAATAAGGGAAATCCCGACTTTTTACGAAAACGTCAATGATAACGGTTTTCAAAATACTGATCATCATGCTGTTCAAAATTGGGCCATTTATTATACTCGTTGCAGCCGCCGATAATATTCCAGCCGGAAAAACGCCGGTCGGTCACATCTACCGCGAGGAAAAAACCATGATTCTTGTCCTGGTAAGCACCGTCCTGGGGGTCTTCCGGATTGGTGGTAACCTGGCTCATGTCAGTATTGAACCAGAACTGGCGGAAGGAGCCGTCACTCGTGCTGTCATCCGGATTCATGTCAAAACTGGATAAAGACCAGTGCTGATCCATGATGGGGTCACGCTGCAGTTGAAACATGGTCGGCTTGACGTTTTCATGCAGCGCATCGCTGAGCTTGGCCATATCACTGGCCAGCCAGCCGGAGGTGCTCAGGGGCCTGGCATGGGAATACCCGTAAAGATTGTTGGAACCCAACACAAAGCGCCGCAACTGCTGCTGGTCGGTTCCCCAGCCGCTGAACTCGGCCCGCAGAATCACGCCGTACATCCGCATGGGATGCTCTTCGTCCAGGCCGATCTGCATGGCCTCCCAGTTGACATCCCACTGGCTTTCCGGAGCGTCACTGCTGGCCTGATCAGAACCGAAACCGGCCGCGGGCGGATCGGATGATAAGTTGGTTGAATCTCCGAGATATATCTCATCCGACCCCGATCCGGCATAGCGGTCATGAACACGATCGACGCGGTTGTTATTGCCGTCGATAACCCGATAAGGGTCGTCTCCGCCGGTGCCCCTGAAATATCCGTCAACGGATCCATTACCTCTCGGGTTTTCCCGGTCCTGGGGGCCGTACACCATGGTATAATTGGAGTCCATGGAAGCCATGTCCCCCAGCTCCTCGGCGGAACGAGGGTAGTTGCCCATCTTGAGCGCCCCCAATTCCCCGTAATTTTCAATATAGACATCGCTGGCCAGACGAACCACTGTTACGTCCGCCGCCTCGGAATCGTCCGAATTGAGCCGGTCCCCGGAATTGTAATAATCATCTTCATAGATGCCCAGCTCAGCGAGGGTGCCGCCTTCGGCCCGGCTGAGCTCCTCGTTGGTCATCACATCCATGCCGGCCTGGCCGGGGGAGGCAACACCCAGAAGCAGAACAAACACCAGAAACAGGCCGGCATTTCCGGCCCTCAGCGCGGGGCGCTTCAGCCGGGTTACCGGGGTTACCCGCATCCGGTTATTCGCCTGGCGGGTCGCCATGGCACGAGGCAGGGAGACTACCGGTCGGATCAGAATATATTTTTCTAATAAATACCGATACATACCTAGTCCTTCAGGATTTTGCCACCTTCCCTTTTATTTCCTCAGCAGCCCGCCGCACCCTTGCCAATCCGCGCGAGTTGTTTGTTCGAGCTGTTCGTTTGTTCACCAATTATAGTAAACATTGTTTATATAATAAATAAATGTTTTCGGAATGTCAATAATTAATTTAAACCGGGGGCAGCCGGAC
>JBKHHL010000129.1:0-7543 GCA_046539175.1 Desulfosudaceae bacterium | reverse complement strand
AGGGTTCAGGGAATTTGAAGGCATACCGGTGAACACCTGGACATCTATAAGTCATTCCGAGGGACCACGGGCCCCGCCTAAAACCTGCTTGATCGCCCGGGCCATCTCTTTGGTAATTCCCGGCAAAGCCGCCAATTCCTCCACCTCCGCTTCCCGAATCCGGGCCATGGTGCCGAAATGGTCCAGGAGCTGTTTTTTGCGCCGCTGGCCGACGCCCGGCACGGCGTCCAGGGAGGAGGTCAGGGCCGCCGCCTTGCGCCGTTTTTTCTGATAGGTCACGGCCAGGCGATGGGCTTCGTCCCGAATATGCTGCAACAACAGAAAACCGCCCTCGTCGCGAGCGAATTTCACGGGATTGGCCCGGCCGGGCAGATATATCTTGTCACCGGTTTCACCGGTTTGTTCGTTTTTCTTGGATATGGCGGCAATGGCGAACTGCCCGGCCAGGCCCAGCTCCCGGATAACCGCCCGGGCGATGTTCAGCTGCCCCTTACCCCCGTCAACCAGCAGCAGATCGGGATAATCCGCCTGATTTTTATCCGACCCGTAACGCCGGCTCAGGACTTCCCGCATGCTGGCGTAGTCGTCCCGGCTGTTGACCTGGCGGATGGCGTAACGACGATAATGATCGCCGGCCGGCCGGCCCTCTTTGAAAACCGCCATGGCCGCCACCGGCCCGGTTCCGGACAAGTGGGAATTGTCAAAACATTCGATTGTTTCCGGTAGCCGGTCCATTTTCAGCTTGTCGCGCAGTGTTTCCAGGCTGAGGCGATTACTCTCCGCCTGCCGGACGCGGTTTTCCAGTTCCCGGGCGGCGTTCTCCTCGGCCATGGCCACCAGATTCTTTTTTTCTCCCCGGCGGGGAACCACCAGGGCCGCTTTGCGGCCTTTGATCTGGCGCAACTCCCCGGCCAGCAGCGAGCGGCCGGCCGGAGCCGACCCGGTCAGAACCTCATCCGGGACAAAGCTGTTGGCACCGTAAAATTGACGGATAAAAGAGCCGAGAATCTCGTCCGTCGGAGAGAGCACCCGTTCAAAAGGGAATAAGCCGGTGCCAACCAACAACCCGCCCCGGACGTGCAGCACCACGATAACCGCGAAGCGCTCGTTTTCGGCCAGTCCGATAACATCCCGATCCGCGAAATCGGTGGTAGCCACCACCTGTTTTTCCAGAATCTTTTCGATGGCGAACATCTTGTCCCGCGAGGCGGCCGCCTGTTCATACAATTGTTCCCGGGAAGCCCGGGCCATGTCCCGTTTGATTCCGGACAGCAATTCCGAGGTCCGCCCTTTCAGAAACAGAACGACCTCTTTAATCACGGCCTGATAATCTTCTTCCGGAATATCAAAAGCGCAGGGCGCCAGACACAAGCCCATCTGGTAATTAAGGCAGGGGCGCTCCCGCCGGCGAAAGCGCTTGCCCCGGCATTTTCGCAGCTTGAAAGTTTTATCGATTACCTTGAGGGTGTTCTTGACGGCTGTTGACGAGGTATATGGACCGAAATATAAAGCCCCGTCATCCCGGATGACCCGCACCACCTCCAGGGCGGGATAAGATTCGCGGATATTAAGCCGCAACGAGGGATAACGCTTGTCGTCCTTGAGAATAACGTTATAGCGGGGCCGGTGGCGCTTGATCAGGTTGGACTCCAGGATGAGCGCTTCTTTTTCAGTGGCCGTGACCACCGTTTCAAAAGCGGCCAGACGTCCCACCAGCACCCCGGTTTTGGGATCAAGCCGGGAGCGGTCAACGAAATAGGAAGACAGGCGTTTTTTCAGATTGGCCGCCTTGCCCACGTAAATAACGTTGCCGGCGTCGTCCTTGAAAAGATAGACTCCCGGCCGGGAAGGCGTATCAGCCAGGCTGCCGGCCAGGGGATGACGGGTAGGACTCATCAATCGAACTCAAACAGGGTTTGTTTTTTCAGGGCGTTGATCTGGTCGCGCAGTTCAGCCGCTCTTTCAAATTCGTAATCATCAGCCGCGGCTTTCATCTCTTTTTCCAGATCGGTGATAATTTTTTCCACATCGGTTTCATCGCCATAACGACCTACCGTCTCGGCGATACCGGCCTCGAATTCATTCCGGCCGGCGGCCTCCGCCGTTCCAAAGCCGGTTTCCATGGACTTGATAATCGTCCGCGGCGTGATGCCGTGCTCCTCGTTAAAAGCCGTCTGAATTTCCCGGCGCCGCCCGGTTTCCGACATGGCCCGTTTCATGGCTACGGTAAGACGATCGGCGTACATGATCACCCGGCCGTTGAGATTCCGGGAAGCCCGGCCGAAAGTCTGAACCAGGGATCGTTCCGAACGCAGAAAGCCCTCCTTGTCCGCGTCCAGGATGGCCACCAGGGAAACTTCCGGGATGTCCAGGCCTTCCCGCAGGAGGTTGATGCCGATCAGCACGTCCACCAGCCCCCGCCGCAGATCCTGGATCACCGTCATGCGCTCAATGGTCTTGATTTCCGAATGCAGGTACTTGGTGCGCAGGCCCAGGTCGGCGTAATAATCGGTGAGATCCTCGGCCATGCGCTTGGTCAGAGTGGTTACCAGGACCCGCTCCCCCCGGTCCACCCGCAGTTTAATTTCATCAAAGAGGTCGTCGACCTGGTTATCGGCTTTACGAACTTCAACCAGCGGATCCACCAGGCCAGTGGGCCGGGCGATCTGCTCCACCACCGCCTGGCCCGCTTTAGCCAGTTCATAATCAGCCGGGGTGGCGGAGACGTAAATGGTGGCGGCCCGTTCTGTCCGGGACCGGAATTCTTCAAAAGTCAAAGGCCGGTTGTCAAGGGCGGACGGCAGCCGAAAGCCGAATTCCACCAGGGTCTGTTTCCGGGAACGGTCTCCCTTGTACATGGCCCCCAGCTGGGGCACGGTCATGTGACATTCATCCAGAAACACCAGGAAATCGTCGCCAAAATAATCCAGCAGGGTCGGCGGCGGCTGGCCCTGCTTCCGGCCGGTGATATGGCGGGCGTAATTTTCAATGCCGTTGCAATATCCCATTTCCTGAATCATCTCCACGTCGAAATTAGTCCGTTCCTCGATGCGCTGGGCCTCAATCAGCTTATTGGCCTCCCGGAAATAAGCGATCCGCTCTTTTAACTCGGCCAGGATACGATCCAGGATAGCCTGCCGGGTGTGCTGGCTGGTGACGTAATGGCTGGCCGGATAAATGACCACCCGGTCAAGCCGCCGGAGAACCTCGCCCCGGAGCGAATCTATTTCCGAAATGTCTTCGATGGTGTCCCCGAAAAACTCGATCCGGATGGCCCGGTCTTCCTCGTAGGCGGGAAAAATATCGACCCGGTCGCCCCGGACACGGAATACGCCCCGGGAAAAATCAATGTCGTTGCGTTCATACTGGATGGCCACCAGGTTTTTCAAAAAAGCGTCCCGATCAAGTTCCTGGCCGGTTTCCAGCTCAACCCGGAGATTGAGGTAGTCTTCCGGCGAACCCAGCCCGAAAATACAGGAAACGCTGGCCACCACGATGACATCCCGCCGGGACAGGACCGACCGAGTGGCCGAATGACGCATTTTATCAATGACGTCGTTGATAGAAGAGTCTTTCTGGATATAGGTATCAGATACCGGCAAGTAAGCTTCCGGCTGGTAATAATCATAATAGCTGACAAAATACTCCACGCTGTTTTCCGGGAACAACGTTTTAAATTCGTTGTAAAGCTGCGCCGCCAGGGTTTTGTTGGGAGCGATAACCAGGGCCGGCTTTTCCAGCCGGGCGATGACGTGGGCCATGGTGAAAGTTTTACCGGAGCCGGTCACTCCCATGAAGACGGTCTCTTTTTTCCCGGACTGAATGTGTTCCGACAGGGCTTCAATGGCCCGGGGCTGATCCCCGGCCGGGGTCAAATCAGTGGCGATATTATATAACGACATAAGAACACTCTCCGGAAAATCAAGAATCAATAAAAGCAGACGTCCGGATCGAGGTCTCCTGAAAAAAGCGCCGCCAATATCCGACCTGTTTTTTGTTTTGGACAAGACCGGTTTATCCGGTTAAAATGACGCCTCAATAATCAATTTATTGTTCTTCTGCTGTTATGAGAGCCGCCATGGGAAATGTCATCACAGTTATTCTGGAATACGTTCAGGCGCATCAGGCGCTGCTGGGCTGGCTGTCCGTGGTCTCGGCGCTGACTTTTATCGGCACGCTGCTGGCCATTCCCTGGCTGATTATCCGTATTCCTCCCGATTATTTCTCCCATCCCCGCCAGCGGCCCAGGGAGGGGGAGTATTCCACCCGGACCCGGCAGGTGTTTACAGTCATAATCAAAAACATGGCCGGCTTTTTTTTCCTCGTCATCGGCCTCATCATGCTGCTGATTCCCGGCCAGGGACTGCTGACTATACTGCTGGGACTTATCTTGATGAATTTTCCCGGAAAATACCAACTGGAACAATGGCTGATCCGTCGCCGAAGGGTTCTGCCCTTCCTTAACCGCCTGCGACGCCGCGCCCATCGACGACCGCTGGTCCTGCGTCAGTAGCTTTAACCGGACAACCAGGTAGTTAGCCCGGATGTTTCACGAGTTGATGAGGGCCCGAGCCCGCAGGGTGAAATTTTTTGATATAAAAATGATTTTATTCCACAAATCCAAAATGACAATTTGTAATTTTGATGGCTTCGTAAAAAGTTCCTACCTCGTCATTCCGGCGAAGGCCGGAATCCAGAACTATTTGATTTTACTGGCCCCGGCCTCCGCCGGGGTGACGCAATAAGGGAAATCCCGACTTTTTACGAAAACGTCATGAAATATCCGGGCTAGACAACAGTTTTTTATTTCTTAAAGGCCGCGTCCAGGCTCTTGTCCATGACGGCCTCATAGCCGGTCATCCGGGCGACCACCACCTGCTCATCATCAAGGAAAGTAAAATCCCCGCTGAGCCTGTGTTCAGTCTGCCCTTTTACTTCCAGGACGACGGTCAGACCTTCCGCCGGGAAGTCGTCACGGTATTGCCGGAAACTCTTGAAACCGACCGGGAGGGAACGAACCCCGGCCTTCTCATAGGTCCAGACAATGGCCAGTTGAAAAGCAGCGTCCAACGCCAGGGGATCGGACAACCAGACGTTTCTGATGGGCTGGGCAATCCATTGTGACGGCCGCGGAGCGCGGGCCACCCGGGCCCTGGCGCCGTCCGGCGAACAGCAGTCAATCTGCTTGAGGCCATGCAGGTCGCGTCCGTGAAAAAGTATTTCCGCGTAAACCTCCTCGGGCGACCGATCGTAATCAGAGGTCGATAATGAGGCCGGCATCTTGAAGACCGGCGGAGCTTCCCGGCCATTACCGAGTACTGCCGTGGCCGCGTAATTAACTGCCGATTCCGCCGCCCCGGTCGCGACGCTTCGAATCTGAACGCCGACTTCAAAAACCGGGCCGTTTTTCCGGGCTTTTTCCGTCATTACCGCCACCCCGGCCGAAACGCCGTTCAGTTTAATACCGGAAAAGACCCTCATATCGTCTATTCCGGTCAAGCGTAAACCGGGATTGGAGTGCAGCGCCCCGCTGCCGACCCATTCCGCCGCCAGGGCGAACGGCACTACCGGAATTTCATTCAACAGGTGAGATTTTAAGACCGGGAATGATTCCAGGCTGACCTGACGCTCAAAGGCCGTGGAAAATCCATTACCGGCCTTGTTCGGCACCGGGCGGCCACCATCCTGCGCCGCCTCGCCCTCAGTCTGGTCAGGGGCGGACCAGGCCTCAGTCCGGGACATATCCGCGAAACCGGCTCCGACAACGATTTCAACCTGATCTGAGGTCTCCGCCGCCATTTCATCCAGAAGGAATTGGCTGCCCTCTTCCAGGGGAATCAGGTCAACCCGGTTCTTTTCAAATTCCCGCTTCAGGGCGGAAGTCACCATGCCGCCGTCCCAGGGCCCCCAGTTCATGGCCAGCACCCGGCAATCCGGCCATTCAACCGCCAGTTTCTGAGCGGTTTTATTCAAGACTTCATTGGCCATGGCGTAATCGACCTGGCCCTTGTTGCCCATGCGGGCCGTCACCGAGGAGAAAAAAACCAGGTAGCGCAGGCTGTCCGGATTGACCGCCGACAGCAGCGCCCGGGCTCCGGAAACTTTGGTATCAAAAACCCGGTCAACCTGCGGCCGGGTCTTGTCGAGGATAAAGTGGTCATCCAGCACGCCGGCGCCGTGAATAATACAGGTGACTTCGCCCAGTGACTGCCTGATCTTCTCCAACACGGCCGTTACCGCCATCTCGTCCCGAACGTCCACCGGGTAATAGACCGCTTCCCGGCCCACAGCCCGGAGGCTGTCCAGGGTGGCCGTAATTTCGCGACCGGCCTGGTAACCCCGGAAAGATTTTTCCAGATCCGCCGGAGTGGCTTTGCGATCGGCAAACTCATTTTCCAGAATCCGCTTTTTCATGTCGGATTCCTGGATGGCGTCGGCCAGCCAGTCCGGTTCCTTTTCCGGAAGTCGCGAACGGCCCAGCAACGCCAAGGCTGCCCCGGAAGCCCGGGCCAGGGTCAGAGCGCATCGCGCCGTTACACCGCGGGCGCCGCCGGAGACCACCACCACGTCATCCGATCCCAGATTCAGCCGGCCCTGCCCGAGGGGACAGGCCTCTTCCGTCAAAATCACTGTTCGACGATTGTCCGGCCCCAGGGCTCGTTCCAGGGGCCCCTGACTGTCGCTGATTTCAGCAGCCACGGCCGCGGCTGCCGCCTGGACATCGGACCTGTCCGGAGACAGATCGATCACCCGGCCAGTCAGGTTCTCCCATTCAATGGCCGCCGTTTTAACCAATCCGGCCAGGGCCGCCTGAACCGGGTTAAAGCCACCTTGGCCACTGAAACCAAGAGCGCCGTCAAGCCGGGTAACCGCCGCCAGCAGCCTTTTTTCCCGCCCCGGGCCGACCTCCGTTAAAAACGGGGCCACCCGGGCCACCAGCTCGAACATATCCTTGACGCTTGTTTCGTCTTGCCGGGACCAGTCGCTACCACTTATTTCAGGCATGTTCGGCAGCAGGATCAGCCCGGCCAGGCCGGCCAGGTCCTGCTCCCGCTCCGGCGGGCCAACCGACCACTCAGCCGGAAGTCCCGCTTCGGATAAAGCCCTGGCCAGGGCCGGCCCCAGCTCCTGATCCTGGCCGCAAACCAGAAGACGCTCGTCTCTGCCCAGGATCAACCTCTCCCGGGACAGCGGCGGGGCTTCGATCAAATTTATAATCCGTCGTTGCGGAGGACGTTTCTCCGGCGAGGCCTCAGGGGCATCGACCTGCCCGGCCGCGGCGGAGGTTTCGTTGGCCGGGGTTTCGGTGGCCGCCCCGCCGCCGGTCAAGCTGATCAAATGAGCGCAGATCTCACCCAGGGTGCGCGTCTCGGCCAGGTCCTCTGGTTCGGCCGTCGGAATATCGGGATACTCTTCTTCAAACACCGACAAAATCTCCACCCGCTTGATGGAGTCAATGCCCAGGTCGTTTTCAATATCCATTTCCAGGGTCAGCATCTCGACCGGATAGCCCGTCACCCGGCTGACGATGTCCAGCATGGCC
>JBKHHL010000128.1:0-7642 GCA_046539175.1 Desulfosudaceae bacterium | reverse complement strand
TGGATTCCGGCCTTCGCCGGAATGACGAGGTAGGGACTTTTTACGAAGCCGTCAGGGACGTTAAGGATGAAAAAAACAACAGTGGTGGCGGCCGGTTTCGCCCTCATCTTCGCTTATTTTTTTATATTTCTGGATTTTTTCCCTTTTTCCAGCGGCCTGGGGCATGACTTCGCGCTGGTGCTGCCGCATCTGCTGGACGGCTATTTCTGGTTCCGCAACAACGGTCTTTCGGAGGTTTTCTGGTTCTCGCCGTTTCTGTGCGGGGGAGTGCCGGCCTTTGCCCATCCCATTCACTTTTTTTATTCAGTTCCCCAGTTTTTAACTTTTCTGACAGATCCTTTTCTGGCCGTACTTCTGAATTACCTGATATTCGCGGCCGTCGGATTCTGGGGGCATTATGTGCTTGTCCGGCGGCTTCTTGCCACCGGCGTTTTTATCAGCCTCTTCGCCGCCACCTTGTTTATGTTTAACGGGTTTTATACATATCGCTACATCATCGGCCACTCCACCTATCATTCTTTTATGCTGGTGCCCTGGTGCGTGCTGCTGCTGACTGATCCCGAACTGAATAAAAAGGACGGCCGGTGGCGCGGTAACCTGGGGGCCGTGGCGGCAGTGGCCCTTATGATCAGCTACATGGCGCATTCCACCTTGCAGACCCTGATGCCGCCGGTATTGTTGAGCGTGGCGGCGACCAGTTTGATCTGCGGCCTGGTGCTTGGCCGCCGCTTCTCCGTCCGGGCCTGGACGCTCCGGTTTGCCGGCGCCGGCCTGCTGGCCCTGGGAATATCAGCGGCCAAGCTGAGCGCCGTGTTTCACTTTCTCGGTAATATGCCCCGGACCGGCTATACCCTGCCTCAGTTTACCTCTCTGGGGGATCTGCTGAGTGTTCTGGGACGGTCTCTTTTTTTCTCCCCGGCCTGGGAGCAGGCCCGGCAATCCATGGTCAATACCCAGTTCGCGTTGAAACGGCACGAGTTTGAATTCGGGGTAACCTTCATCCCGCTGATAATAATGGGAGCGGCCGTCATCGCCCTGGCGGCATCTTTCCGAACCGGCCGCGGAAAAGGGATCAAGGAGCGCTTGATCGGGCAGACCGTCCTGCTGGGTGGCCTGGTTATAACGCTTCTGGCGCTGCCGGTGGCCCTGAACTATTACACGCCCGCCTGGAATCGTTTCTTAAAAACAGTGCCGGTTATCGGCAGCAGTACTCAATGCACGCGGTGGTTTTGCATGTACATCCCGGTGATCACCCTGTTGACCGCCCTGGCCGTCGTCAAGACGCCCTTTTTGAAAAAATTTCAGAAAACCATCGCCGTGGTCGGTGTTATCGGGGTTATAACTCTGAACCTGATCGCGGATACTTCTTACTATCGCCGGGAGTCTTATTCCCCTCTGCCCATCATGGCGGCTTATAACAAGGTTCGCCGGGGCTATTGGGAGCCGGCTGTTACCCGGATCGGCGTCTGCTCGGACAGGTCCGGCCGGCCCGGTGTTCCGGCGCACCGGAATGACGGGCTGATATTCGGGGTGTCGTCGTTGACGGGCTATGATTCGGTGTTTGGTTACGGGCTTGAGAACCTGCCCTTCAAGCAACTGGAGCCGGGGCCGGTTTTCAAGGAGAAAGACGGCCGCCTGAATATCAAGAATCCCGCCTGTTACGTTTTTCCGGAGGCCAATGATTGCCGGCCCGGCGATCATTTCACGGTGGCTGAAAAAGAAAAAGCCGAGGCTTTTACCCGTTACCGGCCCTATGAATTTGAGATGCCCCTGCTGCAGAAAATCGCCAACTGGTTGACACTGGGCAGCCTGAGTCTTTCTTTTGTTATTCTGGCCGGGTCCGCCGTTGGCTGGGGGCTTGCTTTTCGGCGACAAAAAACTGGGTCCACAACAGAAAATCAAAAATAGTGCCGGACAATCCGGCGTTCAGGCGAACAGCCGCCTCCCGGGCGGCCGGTACCGGGATTTCCGCCAGGCCGGGCAGATAAAGGCCGGATTTGTGGTTTTCCATGATTTTGAAGCCGGTCAAGGTCAGCCGGCGTTTCAGTTGACCGTTGGTCATCAGGTTGATATGACCGGTCGGCAGGACCGGTTCCCGGTAGATCGCCCTGGTCAGCGGCAGGACCGGTTTAAGCAGGGCGATCCGGGCTACCATCTCCAGAAGGCTGAACGGTTGCGGCGTGGTGAGTATTAATAATCCGCCCGGTTTCAAAATCCGGTGAATCTCTTTCAGGCAGTCCCCGGCCTGGCTGACATGTTCCAGCACTTCGGAACAGACAACCAGGTCGGCCCGGTCGGACCGGAGGGGAAACCGGCGGATATCTCCGGCTGAAAAAGTGATGTTTGCCCGGGCCGGGATCGTTTGACGGGCATGGTCTAAAAGGGCGGCCCGGGTATCCAGCTCCACCACCAGTTTGAATTTTTCCGACAGGTTTTCCAGTAAGACGTTGCTGCCGGAGCCGGCGTCAACGGCTATTTCGCCGGTAGTGGGAAAATAGCGGCCAATGGCCTTTGAAATCCATTGCCGGCGGCTGCGGTGGAGCCACTGGCGGGTCGGATTCCGGGATGAATAAAGCGTCTCCTGAAGCCGGATGGTTGCTTCGGAGCTGTGATCACTGGGGCGGGTCGGGAAATTCATCTGGTTCCTTTATTTCCCGGATGATAAACAGGGGCCGGTTTTTGGTTTCAATAAAGAGATGCCCGATGTATTCGCTGAGCACGCCGATGGAGATGAGCTGCACCCCGCCCAGAAACAGGATCAGCATAACCAGGGAGGCGTATCCGGGAACTTCGCCGCCGAGGAAGATGGTGTAAAGAAACACATACACCCCATAGCAGAATCCCAGCAGGGCCGCCGCCATGCCGGCCACCGTCCATATCCGTAAAGGTAAGCGGCTGTAAGCGGTGATGGCGTCGATGGCAAAGGCGGCCAGGCGCAGAAAATTCCATTTGGACCGGCCGCCCTGCCGTTCTTCCCGGGTATAGTGGATAAATTCCCGGCGAAAACCGATCCAGTTGATGAGTCCTTTGAAATAACGGGTTTTCTCGGGAAAGCGGTTGACAGCCTCTATAGCCCGGCGGTTCAGCAGGCACAGGTCACCGCTGTCCGGCGGCATATCGCTGTCGGAGATGGCCTGAAGTAATTTATAAAACAGGCCGGTAATGACGGCCCGGGGGAGCCTTTCGCCCCGGCGCTGATCGCGAACACCAATGACAATATCGGCCCCGGCCCGCCATTTTTCAATCATTTTCGGAATTATTTCCGGCGGATCCTGAAGATCGGCGTCGATAACAATGGCCGCCTCTCCGCGAACCCTTTCCAGGGCGGCAAAGATGGCCGTGTCCTTGCCGAATCTGCGGGAGAGGGAGATCAGGGTGATGTTGTCGCGGGTTCCCCGGTAGGCCAGCAGTTTTTGCCAGGTGTCATCCCGGCTGCCGTCATCCACGAAAATGGCTTCCCAGGTATCGGCCGCCGTGTCCAGCGTCTTTTCCAGCCTTACGCTGAAATCAGTAATAACATCGGTTTCATTGTAAACCGGAATGACAACCGAAAGTTCCGGGCCGGAGTGGACAGGGTTCATGAAATAACCGGATTAATTGTTCATGTCAATTGTCAGATTAATATCGAGACGATACGGGATGAGCTTTTCATCCTCAATTTGTCCGACAATGGTATGAAAACTGGTTTCAGAATCAAAAACAAAAGGCGCCTTCAGTTGCATAAAGGAGGTGTCTCCCTCGTGTTCGTCCACCACAAGTTTGGCTTTGTCCAGGCTGTCGCCTGTCCGGGCCGTATAGATCAGGTGGTTTCCGTCGGGGCTGAAAACCGGCGAATCAACAGGTTGGAAAAATTCAGGTGGACGAATCTGGTAGGGCTTGCCTTCTTTTTTGTCGCGGACAATCAGCCAGGCGTCGCCTTTTTTGGCCCGGTAAGCCCATTGCGAGGAATCCGAACTGAATTCCAAATGCGAAATCTCATCGTAGAACTGCTGTTCTTCGCCGTCTATGACAAGGCAGTACTTGTCATTTTTTCTGGCCCGGTAAACCACGTGTTGAGAGTCCGGGCTGAAGTAGGGCGGGGCTACTTCGTCGTAAAATTCACCTTCTGACTGATCCGTGACGACACACCACTGATTGTTTTCGCGCGCCGGGTAGGCCAGACGTTCAAAATCCGGGCTGAAAACCGGATTCCCCACCTGGTCGTAAAATTTACCCTCGGTCTGGTCATATACGACACACCATTGATTTTTTTTACGCGCCCGGTAAGCCTGATGTCTAAAATCCGGGCTGAAAACCGGACGGTCCACCTGATCATAGGGCCGGCCGGCTTCGCCGTCAAGCATGACTACTGATTTTACGCCGGTGTCGTCAGTGTTGCTGCCATAATATGCGAAATGGGCCGAGTCCTGGCTGAACCACACCCGGCTGACCCTGTCAAAGGCCGGTCCTGTTTTTCCGTTGACAACAATCCGGTATTGCCTGCCGTCGGTTTTGACGTAAGCAAAGCCGGATCCGTCCGGACTGAAAACCGGGGGGGTCAGACGGGGCACGGCCGAGCGGTACTCGTTGGTCTTTTTGTCGAAAAAAGTGCTGACGTTATATTTACCGGCGTTGATTTTCCGGCCGTCTTTGACGACAAGCCACCGGTCCTGTTTAACGGCGACTGATGCCAGATGTTTTCCTTCCGGGCTCCAGACCAGGCTCTGGGCCATGTCAAAAGGTCCGCTTGCCTGCTCGCCCTGAACAATATAATATTCCTTGTCTTTAACGGCGATGTAAGCCAGTTGCCCGGAATCGGGACTGAATCCGATCTCGGTGAAATTGTCAAAAGGGGTATGTTCTTTGCCGTCAAGGACAACCCGTTGCCGGCCGTTTTTAACGGCAATGTAAGCCGCGTGCCTGGAGTCCGGGCTGAAAATGACTCCTGTTTGCTGATCGACCATGTCGTATTTTCGCAGCGGGTGGTTGTCCAAAACCACGAACTGCGAGTCCTCCTTCTGGGCTACGTAGGCTGAATGCTTGCCGTTGGGAGAAAAATTGAGGCAGCAGGCGCCATCATAAGCCGGTGATTGGCGACCGTCGATGACGGCATAATGATGACCGTCCTTATCGGCCAGGTAACCGATGGTGTCGGTTTCCGGAGCCATGATCGGGTGCCCCCTGGCGACATGATCATATATTTTGCCGGTGTCATTGTTGACAACGACTCGCATGCCTTCATCCCCGGCGGCGACATAAGCTATTTTGGTCAGGTCTTCGTTGTAGATTACGGAGTCGGCATAGATAAAAAAATCTTCCGGCGGCCGGCTGATTAAAGTCAATTTTTCAGTAAATAAATTATGGCCGGTTGTTTCGTCCTGTCCGACCTGGTCCGCGGTCACCGGAGTAAAGAAAATAAGGAGGGCCGCGACTGCCGGCAAAATCCGACGAAAAAAATCCGGAAAAATAAAATCCGAAACTGGAAATTTCGTCACCGGAAATTCCGCCATATGATTATTTCGATAATAACATGTCTTTATTATTTTTTTCATTGTGGGTTCAGATTATCATAAATTAAAAACAAGCACAAAAATATTCCGGCAAAATATTCCGGCAAAACATCCCGGCTAATCTGGCGGTGAGTCCTGGTTTTGATGGTCGCCGGCCGGCCGATCCTTTTTTATCAATGTTCTAAGCCGTCGCAGGTTTTTTCGGGCGGTATGGTATTCCGGGTTCAGGGCCAAGGCTTTTTCAAGATGATCTAAGGCCCGGTCGTAGTCGCCCGTCTCCATCAGAGCCGTGGCCAGGTTGTTGTGAGTGGTATGTCTTGAGGAATCCAGTTTGAGTGTCTTCCGATAATGGGCGATCGCTTTTTCCGGATGGCCGGTATCCGCCAGCAGGTTGGCCAGATTATGGCGCGCTTCGATATATTCCGGGTTCAGAGCCAGCGCCCGTTCAAAATGAACCCGGGCTGGCCGGGTGTTTCGGTTGGCGGCCAGTGCCAGGCCGAGGGCATTGTGAATTTCCGGAGACCGCTTGTTAACAGCCAGGGCCCGGTTAAGAGTTTCGGTGGCCTGACTCAGGTCGCCCTGGGATAATAATAACCGCCCGTAATTAAAGTACACCCGGCTTTTTGCAACCCCGGATTCTCCGGCGGTTGAAAAATTGATATAGGTCTCAATGTTTTTCCAGTGGCGTGCCTGCTGGCGGGCGGAGGTCGTGAGGCTGATGAGAATGACCGCTATCAGGGCTGCCGCAATTATATTTTTATGTTTAAGGCGGGAAACCAGGGCGGCGCCGCCCCAGGAAATCATGATATAAATACCGATGGCGGGCAGATAAGCATAGCGGCGGTCGAAAATATTTTCCTTGTTAAGATGCAGGGTGATAAATGGTATCAGGCAGATTAGAAACCACAACCATCCGGCCGGCAGCGAACGGTATCGTTTGCCCGAAAGCAGGACCGCCCCGGTCAGCGCCGCCAGCACCAGGCCTGAGAGGGCTATAGCGCTCCAGGGATACGGGCCGGTAAACAGGGAGGCGCCCACATCTTCTCCCGGCAGCCGGAAGGGCAGAACAATAACCTCTAAATAACGGGCCCAGGAGACCAGAGCCAGCGGCAGACGTTCGAGGTAGGCGGCCGGATTTATGATCGGGGCGGACGGCGTTACGGCAAACACGAACCCCAGGTAGAAAATCACCCACAGCAGACCAAACCCGAAAAAGGGCCATTTGGCGATAATCCGCGTTCGCCATCCGGTTGGACTGACCGGGGATTCGCCCGGATGGATGGCGGATTGCATCCAGAAATCAAATATCAGAAAAAGAACAGGCAGGACAATCACGGCCGGATGAGAAAGCAGGCTGATACTCCAGGCGATAAAAATAGCGAGAAAGTGCTTAGGGCCGGGACTGAGCGGAGAGGCGACATATATCCTCAGGGCGATCAGGCCAAACAGGGTGCTGATGGTGTAGACGCAAAGGTGCAAAGAGGCGACTATTTCCACGTTCAGGGGGTGGACCGCGAAGAGGGCGGCCGCGAAGGCGCCGCGCCAGCGGTCGCGGGTGGCTTTTCGCAGTACCGCGTAAAGCGTCAGCGCGCAGAGAATGTGGATAAAAAGATTGCTGAGATGGAGAAAAGAGAGATTAAGACCGGTGATTTTTAAAACCAGGATTAAATAGGCCAGCGGGATAATCGGCCAGAAAGCGCTGTCGGGCGGAACATCCAGCCAGAGACGGGCCGATCCGCCGGCGTAAAGATAGTTTTTGATGGCGTAAAAAAGGACCAGGGCGTCGCTTCTGGCCGGAGTAAAGTCTTTAAGCTGAAAATACACGAACAGGCTCAGACCGGTTATGGCCAGGCCGATAACTATGGTCGGGCCGTAATTTTGCCATTGTTTCGGGGCCTCACGCCTTTGCCCCTGTTTTCTGGCGCCGGCTGAACCAGTTTTCAACTTTAATCTCCCGGGACGGATTTTGCGATTATGCGCTCATCTGGTTTTGCATAGGTTATATACCGAAAGGTGTCAAATGAAATCCAACACCTTTTCCCTTTTATTAGTTTTACTGGTTGTGCTATTTTTCTATCTGAAATTTAATATATTTTGGTGGTTTCGTAAAAAGTCCCTACCTCGTCATTCCGGCGAAGGCCGGAATCCAGAAC
>JBKHHL010000019.1:0-24335 GCA_046539175.1 Desulfosudaceae bacterium | reverse complement strand
AAAGAGGACGCCGCCCCCGGTCAGTACCCCGATCCGTCCGCCGATCCGTCCGCCGGTCAGTCCGCCGGTCAGTCCACTGATCCCTCCGGTCCGGCTGAAGGAGGGGGCGCTAACACCGCCACCCGGGAAAAGCTGAGGAAAATGCTGCGCCAGGGGAAACTGGACGACCGTTATGTCGACCTGGAGCTGGCCGACAAGAGTATGCCCATGGTGGAAATTTTTTCCAACAGCGGGCTGGAGGAGATGGGCGTTAATTTCAAGGACATGCTCTCCGGGCTGCTGCCCAAAAACACCAAAAAAAGAAAAGTAAAGGTGGGCGAAGCCCTGGAACTACTGACCTCCGAAGAGGCCCAGAACCTGGTGGATCTGGACCAGGCCGTCAAGGTCGCCATTGAAAAGGTGGAGCAGTCCGGCATGGTTTTTCTGGATGAAATCGATAAGATTACCGCTTCGGATCAGGGCCACGGTCCCGATGTTTCCCGGGAAGGGGTTCAGCGCGATCTGCTGCCGCTGGTGGAAGGATCGACGGTGACCACCAAGTACGGCCCGGTCAAGACGGATCACGTCCTGTTCATCGCGGCGGGCGCTTTTCATACCTGCAAGCCCTCCGACCTGATCCCGGAGCTTCAGGGGCGGTTTCCCATCCGGGTAGAGCTGGATTCACTGGGGCAGCAGGAGTTCGTGCGGATTCTGACGGAGCCGAAAAACGCCCTGCTGCTGCAGTATATCGCCCTGCTGCGCACCGAAGGCGTCCAGGTCGATTTTACCGACGAGGCGGTGACCACCCTGGCCGGCATAGCCGAGGAGGTCAATAACAGTACCGAAAACATCGGAGCCCGGCGGCTGCATACCCTGATGGAGTACCTCCTGGAGGAGGTCCTCTTTGACGGGCCGGACCTGGAGGACAAAACGGTCTCCATCGACCGGGATTATGTCACCAATCGGCTGGAAGATATCAAGGAGAATGAGGATTTGAGCCGGTTCATCCTATAATCGAGGATACTTATGGAATCCCGCGTAGCGGACATATTGATTGAAGCCCTGCCGTACATCCGGCGGTTCTCCGGGATGACCCTGGTTATCAAATACGGCGGTCACGCCATGGTGGACGAGCAGCTCAAACGCGATTTCGCTCTGGATATAACCCTGCTGAAATTCATCGGGATCAATCCGGTGGTGGTTCACGGCGGCGGCCCCCAGATCAATCAGGTTTTACAGCAGATGGGCATTGAACCCAGTTTTATCCGGGGTCTGCGCTACACCGACGAGACCACCATGGACGTGGTCGAGATGGTCCTGGGCGGCAAGGTCAACAAGGGTATTGTGGCCCAGATCAACAACAGCGGCGGCCGGGCTATCGGGCTGAGCGGCAAGGATGGCGGGCTCATTTCCGCCCGCAAGCTGACCATTGTCCATAAATCCGAGGGCGATGATCCCCCCGAGATTATCGATCCCGGCCTGGTCGGCGAGGTCACCCGGATAGATCCCGGGGTCATCCAGACCCTTTCCGGTCAGGGCTTTATCCCGGTTATCGCGCCGGTCGGAGGAGGAGAAAACGGAGAAACGTACAACATCAACGCCGACCTGGTAGCCGCCGAGATGGCGGTGGCCCTGCCGGCCGGCCGGTTGATTCTGCTGACCGACGTGGACGGGGTTAAGGACGGGGACGGCCGGCTGCTCTCCTCGGTTAACGCCGAAACCATCGCCAGCCTGATCAATCAGAATATTATAACCGGCGGCATGATTCCCAAGATCGAGTATGCCCTGTCCGCCCTCCGGCGGGGGGTGGAAAAAGTGCAGATCATCAACGGCACCCGCCGCCACGCCGTGCTGCTGGAGCTGTTTACCGACAAAGGCATTGGAACGGAAGTGACAAAATGAAAGCTGATATTCAACAGCAGGCCGAGGCGGTCATGGCCGGAACCTACAGCCGGCTGCCCCTGGTCATCGCCCGGGGAGAAGGGTGTACCCTCTGGGACACGGCCGGACGGGCCTACACCGATTTTCTGGCCGGCATCGCCGTCTGCAATCTGGGGCATGCCCATCCCGGGGTGACGGCGGCGCTCTGCCGTCAGGCCGAGACCCTTTACCATGTCTCCAATATTTTTTATACCATTCCCCAGACCGAACTGGCCGCGAGCCTGGTCGACCAGAGCTTCGCCGACCGGGTCTTTTTCTGCAACAGCGGCGCCGAGGCCAATGAAGCGGCCATTAAGCTGGCCCGCAAGACTTTCAGCGACAGGGGCCGGCCGGAACGCCACCGGATTATTACCATGGCCCGGTCCTTTCACGGCCGTACCATGGCGACCCTGTCCGCCACCGGCCAGGATAAAATAAAGAAGGGCTTCGCCCCTCTGCTGGAAGGATTCGACCAGGTGCCTTTTAACGATCTGGCCGCCCTGGAAAAGGCCGTCACTCCGGCCACCTGCGCCGTCATGCTGGAGCCGATTCAGGGGGAGGGCGGCCTGGTCTGTCCTTCACCGGGATACCTGGCCGGCGTCCGCGAGTTGTGCGATGAGCACGGCCTGCTGATGATTCTCGACGAGGTGCAGACCGGGATGGGCCGGACCGGCCGGCTGTTCGCCCACGAACATGACGGTATCCGTCCGGACATCATGACCCTGGCCAAGGCCCTGGGCAACGGTCTGCCCATCGGGGCCATGCTGGCCACGAAAGAAGCGGCCGCGGCTTTCACGCGCGGTTCGCACGCCACCACCTTCGGGGGCACGCCGGTGATCTGCGCGGCGGCGGCGGCGGTGCTGGATATTATCGAGCGGGAGAATATCCTGGAAACCTGCCGCCGGACCGGGGATTATTTCGTGGAACAACTGCGCTGGCTGCAGGATCGCCACGCGGGGATAAAAGAAATACGCGGGCGGGGGCTGCTGCTGGGCCTGGCTCTGGACCGGGCCGGCGCCGGGGTGGTCTCGGCCTGCCTGGAGCAGGGGTATATAATCAACTGCGTCCAGGATTCCGTGCTGCGGTTCGCGCCGCCGCTGATCATCAGCCCGGCGGAGATAGACGGGCTGGTGTCCTGCCTGGACCGGGTCCTGCCCGATAACTGATGAAGTGGAGCTGGCAGTGAAAAAAGACATAATGACACTTTGGGATTTGAACCGGTCGGAGATGCTGGACCTGTTTACTCTGGCGGCTGACCTGAAACAAAGAGAAAAAGAGGGTGTCGTGGAAACGAGCCTGGCCGGCAAGGTGATGGGGATGCTGTTTGACAAGCATTCCACCCGCACCCGGGTTTCTTTTGAGGCGGCCATGTACAAGCTGGGAGGCTCGGTTATCTACATGAGCCCCGGTGATATGCAGATCGCCCGGGATGAACCGGTCAAGGACACGGCCCGGGTGCTGTCCGGGTATATCGACGCCCTGGTGATCCGGACTTATTCCCAGGCCTTGATTGAAGAATATGCCGCCCACGCCTCCATCCCCGTCATCAACGCCCTGAGCGACCGGTATCATCCCTGCCAGGTGCTGAGTGACCTGCTGACTGTCCGGGAATATAAAGGCGACCTGGCAGGGCTGCGGATCGTCTGGGTGGGCGATGGTAATAATGTCGCCAATTCCTGGATCAACGCCGCCGCCATTCTGGGGTTTGAGCTGGTGCTGGCCTGTCCCGCCGGGTATCAGCCCGACTCGGAAATACTGGACCGGGCCAGGCAGCGGGGTTCGGGAAAAATCGTGACGATAGACAGCCCCGCCGAGGCGGTCCGGGGAGCCAACGTCATCTATACCGACGTCTGGGCGAGTATGGGCCAGGAAGAGGAGCAGGAGCAGCGCCGCCGCGCTTTTATGCCCTACCAGGTCAACGCCGAATTGCTGGCGGCGGCCGGCCGGGAGACGCTGGTGATGCATTGCCTGCCGGCTCACCGGGGTGAAGAGATTTCCGAAGAGGTCCTGGAAGGGGCCCAGGCCGTGGTCTGGGCTCAGGCGGAAAACAAGATGCACCTGCACAAGGCCCTGCTGCGCCTCCTGATTAATCCGCCGGCCCGGTTATAGGCCGTCCGCGTTTTTCGGGCGGCGACCCCGTGGCCGGGAAAGGCCGTCTAAAAATGATCTTAACAGCTACCTTTAAGACGGGAGATAAATAAAGAGTGAACGATATCAAAAAAGTAGTGCTGGCGTATTCCGGGGGTCTGGACACCTCGGTGATTTTAAAGTGGCTGGTGGAAACCTATGATTGCGAGGTGATCGCCTTTGCCGCCGACATCGGCCAGAAAGAAGAGCTCTCCGGTATCGAGGAAAAAGCCGCGCGGACCGGGGCGGTCAAGGCCTACGTCGACGATCTTACCGAAACCTTCGTGGCGGATTACGTTTTCCCGGCTTTCCGGGCTAATGCCATTTACGAGGGGCAGTATCTGCTGGGCACTTCCCTGGCCCGGCCGCTGATCGCCAAAAGGCAGATCGAGATAGCCGAGGCCGAGGGGGCCGACGCGGTCAGCCACGGCGCCACCGGCAAGGGTAACGACCAGGTCCGGTTTGAGTTGAGTTACTACGCCCTCAAGCCGGATATCAAGGTCATCGCCCCCTGGCGGGAGTGGGACCTCAATTCCCGCACGGCTCTGATGGCCTTTGCCGAAAAACACGGCATCCCCGTGACCAGTACCGCCGGGAAACCCTACAGCATGGATCGCAACCTGCTGCATATCAGCTACGAGGGGGGCGTGCTGGAAGATCCCTGGAACCCGCCGCCGGAAGACATGTTTACCCTGTCGGTTTCGCCGCGGGAGGCCCCGGATGAACCGGAAATTATTGATATCTCCTTTGAACGGGGGGACCCCGTCAGTATCAACGATCAGCCTCTGTCGCCGGCCGGACTGCTGGAGGAGCTGAACCGTCTGGGCGGCAAACACGGCATCGGCCGGGCCGATATCGTGGAAAACCGGTTTGTGGGCATGAAATCCCGCGGGGTTTACGAGACCCCGGGCGGGACCATTCTCCGGGCGGCGCACATGGGCATGGAATCCCTTACCATGGACCGGGAAGTGATGCATCTGCGTGATTCTCTCATGCCGAAGTACGCGGAAATGATTTATAACGGCTTCTGGTTTTCGCCGGAGATGAAGCTGTTGCAGAATCTGGTCGACCAGACCCAGGAGAATGTGTCCGGCCGGGTGCGCCTGGAGCTTTACAAGGGCAACTGCCGGGTGATGGGCCGTCAATCCGGGCAGTCGCTGTACCGCCAGGATATGGCCACGTTTGAAGAGGACGCGGTATACAGCCAGAAGGACGCCGAAGGGTTTATCCGTTTGAATGCCCTGCGGCTCCGTTTGCAAAAGATGATGGCCAAGTAAAAAGTCCAATATCTACGTTGCACCGCCTTTCCCGGAATTGCACGTACTGCTAAGTACGCTGCATTCCTCGAAATACGGGCGCCTTGATCTTGAACTTTTTATTTTGCCATTGAATTTGAAACGCCAGACCAGGCGTAATTTCATGGACGACAGGGGCGGGCAATGACCAATAAATCATGGGGCGGCCGGTTTTCGGAGAAAACCGATCAGGCGGTGGAAGCTTTCACTTCCTCGGTGACGGTGGACCGGCGCCTGGCCAAAAGCGATATCAGGGGCAGCATCGCTCACTGCCGCATGCTGGCCAGGCAGAATATTATCGAGGCGGAGGAAGCGGAGTCCATTATCAACGGTCTGCGCCAGATAGACGCCGAGATAGATGCCGGCCGGTTCGAGTTTTCCGACGCCCTGGAAGACGTTCACATGAATGTCGAGCAGGCTCTGTTTGAAAAGATCGGTCCGCCGGCCCGCCGGCTGCATACCGGCCGCAGCAGAAACGACCAGGTCGCCCTGGACGCCCGATTGTGCCTGCGGCAGGATACCCGCGCCATCATGGAGCGGCTGCGGGAAGTGCGGCGGCAATTGCTGGCTTGCGCCGGTTCGCACCTTGACGTGATTATGCCCGGTTACACCCATCTGCAGCGCGCCCAGCCGGTACTGTTTTCCCATCACCTGATGGCTTATTATGAGATGTTTACCCGTGATACCCGCCGCTTTGCCGACAGCTTCAAGCGGACCAACGTCATGCCCCTGGGCAGCGCCGCCCTGGCCGGTACGACTTATCCTCTTGACCGGGAGTATGTCGCTTCCCTGCTGGGGTTTGACTCGGTTTCCGCCAACAGCATGGACGCGGTTTCGGACCGGGATTTCATGCTGGAGTTCCTGTCCGCCGCCAGCATCTGCATGATGCATCTGTCGCGGTTGTCCGAAGAGATAGTCCTCTGGTCCTCGGCGGAGTTCCGGTTCGTGACCCTGTCGGACGCCTTTGCCACCGGCAGCAGCATCATGCCCCAGAAAAAGAATCCCGACGTGCCGGAGCTGATCCGGGGCAAAACCGGCCGGGTCTTCGGCGATCTGACGGCTCTGCTGACCACCATGAAATCTCTGCCCTTGTGTTATAACCGGGACATGCAGGAGGACAAGCCGCCCCTGTTCGACGCCGTGGATACCTTGTCCGCCTGCCTGGACATGGCCGGCCGGATGCTCGGGGACATGAGCGTCAATGACGAGGCCATGCGACGGGCGGCCTCGTCCGGTTTTCTGAACGCCACCGACATGGCCGATTACCTGGTGGGCAAGGGCCTGCCTTTCCGGGACGCCCATGCCTGCGTGGGTAAGGCCGTGGCCGCGGCCCTGGACCAGGGCCGGGAGCTGCACGAGCTGCCGCTGGAGACCCTGAAAACCTTTTCCGAATATTTTGAGGCGGATATTTTTAATGTCCTGTCACTGGAGCAGATCGTCAATCGCCGGGACGTTGCCGGCGGCACTTCGACAGACCGGGTCAGGGCCGCCATTGCCGGGGCGGAAAAAGACCTGGCCGGAGAGGTTTCTGATGAAAAAATCGAGACTTAGCCGAATCGCTCCGACCTGGTGGGGCTGGCTGGGCATCCTCTTAATGATCTTGCCGGGCGGCTTTGCCTGTGGCCGCAAAGCGTTGCCGGTTCCGCCGGATGCTTACGTGCCGCCGGCGGTGGAAACCATCCGCGGCGAGATCAAGGGGGAGGAGGCCGTAATCCGCTTTGTTCTGCCCGCCGCGGATAATTCTCCGGCCCGGCCCGGCAGTCGCGTCAGAGTATTCCAGGCCCGGCAGTCGCTGGTCGACCCGGGGGCCTGCCCGGACTGCCCGCCGGATTTCGTCCGGGTGGCCGATTTCCCGGCCCGGGAGCTCAGCCCGGACCAGTCCGGCCGCTGGGCGGGGCGGGCGCGGTTGCCGCTGGAACCGGGCTATCGATACCTGTTTTACGCGGTCGTTCATTCGGCCGAGGGAGTGGCCGGTCCCGCTTCGGACACCATTGAATTGACTTTTTCGCACAAAGGTGAATAATGCCCCATAGTGCTTATATTTCGGTTGGTTCCAACCTGGGACGGCGGAACGATAATTGCCGCCGGGGAATCAAGGAGCTGGCCGCGGCTGAGGGAATCGAAGTGCTGCGCCAGTCCAGGCTGTTTCTGACCGAACCGGTGGACTACCTGGACCAGGAGTGGTTTGTCAACGTCATGGTTAAAATCGAGACCACCCTGGAACCGCTCGCACTGCTGGCCGTGTTAAAAGACATAGAACACCGGGCCGGGCGGACAATCCAGCCGATCTCTTTTGGTCCGAGGGTGCTCGACCTGGATATTCTTTTTTATGAAGATCTGATCCTGGATTCCGAAACCCTGGTGCTGCCTCATCCGCGAATGCATAAAAGAAACTTTGTCCTGCAGCCGTTATGTGATATAGATCCGGACGTGGAGCACCCGGTATACAAAAAGAACATCCGGGAGTTGCGCGACCTGCTGGATAACCATAACCAGACCGTGCGGGTGTATGAATGATAAGACTGCTGCTCCTGATCGGAGCCATCTATGTTCTCTACAAAGGCCGCAAGGCCTGGCTCAGCTTTAAGCGGACCTATCAGGCGGCCGTTCACGGAGACGAAGGCCCGGCGCGGATTGATGACGTCATGGTTCAGGATCCGTACTGCCGGGTTTATTTTCCCAAAAAAGACGGTATTTTCCTTAAACATAAAGGACAGGACCTGTATTTCTGCAGCCAGGAATGCAGGGAGAATTATTTTAATCAAAAGGCGTCCGACGCCTGAACAGTTCCGGGAGGTTGAAAATGAAATTTTTTATCGATACGGCCAATATCGCGGAGATAAAGGAAGCCGCCCGCATGGGCATGGCTGACGGCGTCACCACCAATCCCTCACTGATCGCCAAAGAAGACGGGGATTTTGAAACCATCATCAAGCAGATCTGCGAAGTGGTGGACGGGCCCATCAGCGCCGAGGTAATCAGTCTCGATACCGAGGGCATGGTCAGCGAAGCCCGCCAACTGGCTAAAATTCACAAAAACATCGTCATCAAGATTCCCATGACGGTGGACGGTTTAAAAGCGGTCAGCACCCTGGCCGCCGAAGGCATCCGGACCAATGTCACCCTGGTCTTTTCCCCCTTGCAGGCGCTCATGGCGGCCAAGGCCGGGGCCGCCTATGTCAGCCCTTTTGTCGGCCGGCTGGACGACCTGTCCACCGACGGCATGGAACTGGTGGAACAGATCGTCGAGATCTACAGCAATTACGTCTTTGATACCGAGGTCATCGTGGCCAGCGTCCGCAATCCCCTGCACGTGCTGGAGTCGGCCCTGATCGGCGCCGATATCGCCACCATTCCTTTCAAGGTGCTGGATAAACTGGCGGCTCATCCCCTGACGGACAAGGGCATCCAGGCTTTCCTGGATGACTGGGAAAAGAAGGAAAAAGACAAATGACAACCTGGAAGGATATGTTGCAAAACCCCAACACCCTGACCATGTCACGGGTGCTGGCCAGCCCCTTGATCGTGGTTCTGCTTATTCCCCCGCTCAACCGCGTTACTTCGATTCTGGCCGTGCTGTTGTTTTCCGCGGCCGCCATAACCGATTATTTTGACGGTTACTACGCCCGCAAATACGGCCAGGTGTCCGGCTTCGGGAAAGCCATGGATCCGCTGGCGGATAAATTTCTGATGGCCTCGGCTTTTATCATGCTGACCGCCCAGGGGCTTATCCCCGGCTGGGTGGTCTGCATTATCATCGCCCGGGAGCTGGGAGTGACCGGCATGCGGTCAATTCTGGCCGGTCAGGGAGTGGATGTCTCGGCTTCGGTCTGGGGAAAATGGAAGACCGGTTTCCAGATCGCGGCGATTATCGCCTTGCTGCTGCATTATCAATATTTCGGGCTGAACTGTCATCAGATCGGGATCGGACTGCTGTGGGTGGCCGTTATCCTGACAGTGGGGTCGGGGGTGGACTATTACCTCAAGGCAAGGCAGTATTTTTGATGGCTTCGTAAAATATTACGCAGGCCGGGCAGGGGCACTGCTTAAAACAGGCCCGGTCTTGCTTTTCTTGTTGAAATACCGTATAATACGCAAGGTTAATAAAAATTTACGGAAAACAGGATGCCATTAAACAAGAAAAAAACGATAACTATTGTTATCGCTGGTAATTCCTGCGGGCCTCTTCGCCGGATTACGGTTCCAGTCAGGGGCCTGGCCCTGGCCGGGCTGGCGCTCGCCGTCTGCCTCGCCCTGGTGACCTACATCGCCTGCGACTATGGTCTTTTGAAAAAGCAGTCCCGGGAAGCCCGGGTATTGCATGATCGTCTGGCCAGTAACAAGGTCCGGTTGTCTGAACAAAGACAGCAGATATCCTCGCTGGCCGAAGAGATCAACCAGGTCAAGGCCAAATTGTCCGGATTGAACGAATTTGAACAAAAGATCCGGGTTATTGCCAATCTTACCACCGGTTCCGAGACGAATAACCTGTTCGGCATCGGCGGTATCCCATCGGAGACAATCGAGGCCGATCCGGCCATGGAGCGGCCCAATTCAATGTTGCGCGAAATGCACAGCCAGCTGAATATGCTGGACTTCGCCTTTGTCAGCCAGGAAGAGAGCTTTAAGGAACTGCTGACTTATCTCAAAGACAAGCGGCAACTGCTGGCGTCGACTCCGGCTATCCGGCCAGTTAACGGCGGTTGGGTCACCTCCCGGTTCGCCTATCGAAAATCGCCGTTTACCGGCCGGCGGGAATTTCATCATGGCCTGGATATCGCCGCCCGTGCCAAAACTCCGGTAATGGCTCCGGCCGACGGCACGGTTACTTTCAGTGGCCGCAAGGGTTCCCTGGGCAAGACCATTTTTATTGATCATGGATATGGTCTGGTTACCCGGTACGGGCATCTTTCAGAATGTTTGAAAAAGAAAGGTGAATCTGTCGAGAGGGAGGATCATATCGGCCTGGTCGGCAATACCGGGCTTTCCACCGGGCCCCATCTGCATTACGAAGTGCGGGTGAATGGAGAGCCGGTGGATCCCCAGAAATATATTCTGAATTAACCCGGGTTAAAATCCCCTGCCGGTATCAAAGCCGTCTTTTAATAAACTTCCGGCCCATCAATTTTTTTGCGGGTAATCAGCCAGCCGGTTGCAAGAATAATTGTTTCTTGCGTCTAGCCGGCTTTTTTGATTTATAACAGGTAAGGGCCCGGCGCGGGCGAGCCCTCAGAGCCATAAGTGACTGCGGTCGGACCCGGGGTGATAATATTATAAAACCGAAATAATTCGGGGAAAAAAGAATATGCAGTTCAGCGAAGCCATTGAAGCTTTTTCGACCAGGGTGTTTAACGGCGTCAGCACCTTTCTGGTTTCTTTGTTTGGCAGTCAAAACGAGCGCGAATTGAAAAAGATCCAACCCCTGGTGGATGCCGTCAATGATCTGGAGCCGGAAATGCAGGCCATGAGCGATGAGGACCTGCAGGACCAGACGCGGCGTTTCCGGGAACGCCACCAGGCCGGTGAAAGTCTTGATGACCTGCTTCCGGAGGCCTTTGCCACTGTCCGGGAAGCTTCGGTCCGAACCTTGCATATGCGCCATTTCGATGTCCAGCTAATCGGCGGGGTGGTCCTTCACCAGGGCCGGATCGCCGAAATGAAAACCGGAGAAGGTAAAACCCTGGCGGCCACCCTGCCGGTCTACCTCAATGCCATTTCCGGCCGGGGGGTGCACGTGGTGACCGTTAATGATTATCTGGCCAGCCGCGACGCGGAATGGATGGGCCAGATTTATAAATTTCTCGGCATGAGCGTCGGTGTTATCAACAACAGCATTGACGAGGAGGAACGGATCGCGGCTTACCAGGCGGATATTACCTACGGCACCAACAATGAGTTCGGGTTCGACTACCTCCGGGACAACATGAAGTTTTACCGGGAATCGCTGGTGCAGCGGGAGCTTAATTTCGCCATCGTGGACGAAGTGGACAGTATTCTGATTGACGAGTCACGGACACCGCTGATCATATCCGGCCCGGCGGAAAAATCCACCAGCCTCTATTATGAAGCCAATAATATTATTCCCGCCCTGAAAGCGGAAGAAGATTATTCGGTTGATGAAAAAATGCGCAGTGCCACCCTGACTGAAAGCGGAGTGGCTAAAGCGGAGAAGTACCTGCAGGTTGAGAATTTGTACGGGGCCGAGAACATAGAGCTGCTGCATCATGTCAATCAGGCTCTCAAGGCACATACCCTTTTTAAAAGAGACGTGGATTATATCGTTACCGATGAACAGGAAGTTGTTATCGTGGACGAGTTTACCGGCCGGTTGATGCCCGGGCGGCGCTTCAGCGAGGGCCTCCACCAGGCCCTGGAAGCCAAGGAGAATGTCAAGATCGCCAATGAGAATCAAACCCTGGCCACGATCACCTTTCAGAATTATTTCCGGATGTACAACAAGCTGGCCGGCATGACCGGCACCGCCGACACCGAGGCGGCGGAATTTAAAAACATATACAATCTGGAGGTGGCGGTCATACCGACCAATGAACCCATGATCCGCCAGGACTTCGCGGACGTAATTTATAAAACCAAAAAGGAAAAGTACGATGCCGTCATCGAAGAGATCCGTGAGTTGCATCAAAAGGGGCAGCCGGTCCTGGTCGGTACCGTTTCCATCGACGTGTCGGAGCTCCTCAGTAAAAAGTTAAAAAAAGAGGGTATCCCTCATGCCGTTCTGAACGCCAAACGTCATCGGCAGGAGGCGGAAATCATCTCACAGGCCGGACAGAAAGGAGTGGTCACCATTTCCACCAATATGGCCGGCCGGGGGACCGATATCGTTCTGGGCGAGGGCGTTCCGGAAGTGGGCGGCCTGCATATTCTGGGCACCGAGAGGCACGAGAGCCGCCGCATCGACAATCAGCTGCGGGGCCGGTCCGGGCGGCAGGGCGATCCCGGCAGTTCCCGTTTTTACATGGCCCTGGAGGACGATCTTCTGCGCATATTCGGCGGAGAGCGCATGACCAGTATCATGAACACTCTGGGCATGGGTGAAGGCGAGCCCATTGAACACGGAATGATCAGTCGGGCCATTGAGAACGCCCAGAAAAAAGTGGAAGGTCATAATTTTGATATTCGTAAACGCCTGCTGGAATATGACGATGTCATGAACGATCAGCGGGAGGTGATTTACGAGCATCGCCGGAAAGCCCTTAACAAGGACGATCTGAAAGAATACATCCTGGGCATGATTGAAGAAAAGGCCGCCGAAATCGCCGGGATGTTCGCCGAAAATAAGCTTCCGGCCGAAGAATGGGATCTGGAGGGGTTGCAGGAGGCCGTGTTCAAGCAGTTTAACACGCGGCTGACGCTGGACGACCAGGTCCTGGAGGGGCTTGATTCCGAGGGGCTGGCCAACCTGATTTATGATGAATGTACCGCGGTCTATGAAGATAAGGAGCGCCAGATCGGCAGCACCGATATGCGGGAGCTGGAGCGGGTTTTTCTGATTCAGACGGTGGACGCCCTGTGGAAAGACCACCTCTTGTCCATGGACCATTTAAAAGAGGGCATCGGCCTGCGTGGATACGCCCAGCAGGATCCCCTGAGAGTTTATAAAAGGGAAGCTTTTGCCATGTTCGAAGAGATGGTGGGGCGCATCAAGGAAGAGACCCTCGGCATCTTGTTCCGGATTCAGATCCAAAGAAACGAAAAGCTGGATGAGTTGATGCAGCCGGAAGAACAGTCCTTTACTCTGTCACACGGGGAGCCCGATGAGCAGCAGAAACAACCGGTCAAGCGCAAGGGCGAAAAGATCGGGCGCAATGATCCCTGCCCCTGTGGCAGCGGCAAAAAATATAAAAAATGTTGTGGCGCCTGAGCGGTTAAAGCGGCCTGGTCCTGCTTTGACAAAATATATAAAATTCAGTAACTTATATAGAAAAAGAGCGGCCCGGCCGCCATATCCTCCGTTTTTCCCTCTTGATTTTTCTGCCTGAAACGGTTATTATTTACAAAGTAATCGTTCACAATGGTCTGATTAAGATGTTCATCGATATTAATTACCGTCAGTCATATTTTTTCACCCCGCTGTCATGATATTTAATCGGAGGATATTGATATGACGGGCCGTGATGTCGAGACATTACCTGAAATTATTCAAAAAACCGGGCAAAAGGTAACGCCGCCCGCTTTTTACAAAGTAATTCTGCATAATGATGATTACACCACCATGGAGTTTGTGGTGGAAGTTCTGCGGCGGGTCTTTCGGAAATCAATGGGTGACGCCACCATGATCATGCTCAATGTGCATAAAACCGGCATTGGTGTCTGCGGGGTTTTTACCCGTGAAATCGCGGAAACCAAAGTGGATATGGTACACAGTCTGGCCCGTGAGCGCGGCTTTCCCTTAAAATGCTCGATGGAAAAGGAATAGCGCTATGATAAGCAAGGAACTCAGTGCGACTCTGGGTTTCGCGGTAAGCGAAGCCAAAAAATATCGTCACGAATTTGTCTGCCTGGAGCATGTCTTATACGCCATTCTCCATGACAACTCCGGAGTCGAAATTATCAACGGCTGCGGCGGCAACGTGGAAACTCTGAAAACAGCCCTTGAAAATTTTTTCCAATATAAAATTCAGAGTGTTCCGGAAAATGATGAATATGTCCTGCAGCAGACCATAGGTTTTCAGCGGGTCATTCAGCGGGCCGTTAATCATGCCCGCTCGGCGGAAAAGGAAAAGGTGGCCGTGGGCGATATCCTGGCCGCTCTTTTTGAGGAGAACTCTTCCCACGCCGTGTATTTTCTGGAAATGGAAGGAATTACCCGGCTGGAGGTGCTCAAGTACATCTCCCACGCCGCGGATACCATGATCCAGCCTGAAGAGGAAAGTGAGGAAGCTGACCGGCCGGGCGATATGGGCCGGCGACGGCGCAAGGCCGATCCGCTGGAGGCTTTTACCGTGGAGCTGGTGCAACGGGCGGCCGATGGTAAAATCGACCCCTTTATAGGCCGCGAGACCGAAATGCGGCGCACCATCCAGGTATTGTGCCGCCGGCGCAAAAACAACCCCGTTTTTGTGGGTGATCCCGGCGTCGGCAAAACAGCCGTGGCCGAGGGTCTGGCCCAGGCCATCCACGAAGGCACGGTCCCGGAGTTGCTGGCGGACGTGCGCATCTATTCCCTGGACATGGGCTCCCTTCTGGCCGGCACCAAGTTCAGAGGGGATTTTGAACAGCGTCTTAAAAAAGTCCTCCTGGCCCTGCAAAAGAAAAAGGACGCCGTGCTGTTTATTGATGAGATTCATACCGTCATTGGAGCCGGTGCCACCAGCAGCGGTTCCATGGACGCTTCCAATATTCTCAAACCGGCCTTGTCCAACGGAGAGTTGCGCTGCATCGGTTCCACTACTTACGAGGAATACAACAATCATTTTGAAAAAGACCGGGCCATGTCGCGGCGGTTTGAGAAAATCGAGATCGCGGAACCATCCAATGATGAAGCATTAAAGATTTTAAGGGGCTTGAAAAGCCGCTACGAAGATCATCACGGCATTGCCTTTACTGATGCCGCTTTGAAAAGCGCCGTGGAATTATCGTCGCGCTATTTGAACGATCGCTTCCTGCCGGACAAGGCCATTGACGTCATTGATGAAAGCGGCGCCGCCATTCGGCTGGCCGGCGGGTCCAACCGCAAACGGATCAATCCCGCCGATATTGAGAAAATCGTGGCGGCGATGGCTAAGATACCGGCCCAGCGGGTTACCAAAAATGACAAGGAGAAGCTGGCTGTTCTGGAAAAGAGCCTGCGGGAAGTGGTTTTCGGCCAGGACGAAGCCATCCGTTTTCTGGCCGGTTCCATTAAGCGCAGCCGGGCCGGTCTGGCCAAGCCGGATAAACCCATCGGATCGTTTCTGTTTACCGGTCCCACCGGCGTGGGCAAGACCGAAATCGCCCGGCAGATTGCCGCCACCCTGGGAATCAGCTTTATCCGTTTTGACATGAGCGAATACATGGAAAAGCACGCCGTGGCCCGCCTGATCGGGGCTCCGCCGGGTTATGTCGGGTTCGAGCAGGCCGGTATGCTGACGGACAAGATCAGAAAGAATCCTTACAGCGTGCTGTTGCTGGATGAAATTGAAAAAGCCCATATTGATGTTTATAATATTCTGTTGCAGATTATGGATCACGCCACCCTGACGGATAATAACGGTAAGGAGGCCGATTTCAGAAATGTTATTGTTATTATGACTTCCAACGTGGGATCCCGGGAAATCAGCAGCCAGCCCATCGGATTCGGCGCTGAAAGCGCCAACCGGGGCAGCAAGGGGAACAAGGCAGTGGAAAAATTCTTTACTCCGGAATTCCGGAACCGCCTGAACGGGATTGTTACCTTTAACTCGCTTTCTACCGCCGTCATGGAACAAGTGGTGGACAAGTTCATCCGGGCCCTGGATGAGCAGTTGACGCCGCGAAAAATCTTTCTTTCCATTACCCCGGCCGCCCGGCGCTGGCTGGCTGAAAAGGGCTATGATCCGGTTTACGGGGCCCGGCCGCTGGAACGCCTCATTCAAAAAGAGATAGAGGATGTTCTGTCCGATGAAATCCTCTTTGGCCGGCTGGAAAAGGGTGGCCGGGTTCTGGTCGATACCGGTGAGGACGGGCTTGTTTTCTCCTATGAGCAATAAGAAAGATGCCCGCGCCCAAATCGACTCGTGAAATAACCGGGTTAAAAAGAAGGTTTTGCCAGGGCGGATTCCCTTCCGCTCCTCCGCGGGGATCATCATCCCGGGGACAGCAGCCAGCCCGGAGGCGTCAGGAAATTCCGGATATATCCTGAAGGGGATTTACTTACGAAGCCTGGCAGGGGTTGGGAAATGACGATTTTTTTGCTGGACGCGGCCGCCACGGACTTTCCTTCCCCCCGCCTGGCTGAAACAGACGGCCTGCTGGCCGTGGGCGGGGATTTGCGCCCGGAAAGACTGTTGCGGGCCTACTCTGCCGGTATTTTTCCCTGGTTTTCAGAAGGAGATCCGATTTTGTGGTGGTCGCCCGACCCCCGCCTGATTTTGTATCCCGGGGAGCTGGAAGTCAGCCGACGGCTGCGCCGGGTGCTCCGCCAGGGTATTTTTGAGATTACCATCAACCGAGCTTTTGAAGTGGTTATCAGGTCCTGTGCCGAGGTTACCCGCCGGGGCGAGCCCGGTACCTGGATTACGGCAGGTATGCAAACGGCTTATAGCCGCTTGCATCACCAGGGCTGGGCTCACTCGGTGGAAGCCTGGCAGGGCGGAGAACTGGTGGGCGGTCTTTACGGTCTGGCCATGGGCCGTTGTTTTTTCGGAGAGTCCATGTTTACAATCAGCAGTAACGCCTCCAAGGCAGCTTTTGTCTACCTGGTTGCCTGGCTGGAGCGGTGCGGATTCGCCCTGGTGGACTGTCAGGTGCCAACCGCTCATTTGATGAGGTTCGGAGCAAAAGAAATTTCCCGCGATCGTTTTCTGGAACAACTGGCAGCTTCCCTGCCGGGCCGTCATGAAGACGGCCGCTCTCGTTTCAAAGAAGCCCTGGCCGGGCTGAAGCAGGCCTCGGGATATTGATCCGGCAGGCCGCCACCGCGAACAAGTATCAGGAATAAGGGGGGATTATGGTAAAAACAGTGGAACGGAAGTTTTACCTGGAGGAGTTCAAGGCTATCAGCCGGGCCATTTCCAATTACGAGGATCTGAATCTGCTGTTTACCCATATCGTGGAAGGCCTTTGTCGAACCTTTGCTTTGAAAGGTTGCTGTATCATGCTCTTTGACGAGCGGGAGCGACAGCTTTTCCGGGTCAGCAGTTTCGGGCTGAGCGATGAGTATATCAGCAAGGGCCCGGATTTTGTTGATGAGAAATCATCGGCCTTTTTTAAAAAGGAGCCGGTTTTTATTGAAAACGTGCCGGACAGCCCGCTTATCCGTTATCCGGAGGAAGCCCGTCAGGAAGGAGTGGCTTCCCTGCTGTCCGTGCCGATCATGTATGGCCAGGCCGTGGTCGGCCTGCTGCGCATGTACACCTCGGAGTTGCAGTATTTCAATGAAGAGGATGTCGACTCCATTTCCACCCTGTGCCTGCAACTGGCGGTTGTCCTGGAAAAAAAAGGGTTGGAAAATTTCCTGGAGGGTGTCAAAGCGGCCATGGGCAGCATCCCGCCGCGGCTGCTCAAGGGCATGTTTTAAAGTCGCGGCCTGATCAGCCGCGCTCGAATCGACTGGCGCAATATCCGGGCCAGCCTTTTACGATTTTGGCAATTTTGACGGCTTCGTAAAAAGTCGAGATTTCCCTTATTGCGTCACCCCGGCGGAGGCCGGGGTCCAGTAAAATCAAATAGTTCTGGATTCCGGCATTCGCCGGAATGACGAGGTAGGGACTTTTTACGAAGCCATCAATTTTAAAGATAATTTTATGACGACCCATGAAACCAGGGCGGTCAGAGATACCTCAGACTTTTTCGCCATTGATAAGGGGGATCATCTGGTTGTCAATAACCGCCGTTATGAGATCGTCGGCCATGCCCGGGAGCTTCGATTCGGCATTGAAGATCCCAAGTTCTGGGTCAAACGGGCCATTGATCTTGATTCCCGGGAGCGCAAGCTCATCAAGCTGGCTTATTTTGAGTCTTTTGAGGCCAGCCTGGGCGGCGTTAAAATCAGGTGCTTCCGCGATCCCGATAAAGAGGGGCATATTTTAAAGCTGGTCAAGGGTCGGCCTGATTTTATGCAGGGGGAGGCTTTTTTTGATGACGCCGGTAATAACATCCGGGTGCTTGACGTGGTTTACGGGCAGAGTTTTTTAGACTACATCGGCAGCTTTCAAATGAGTTACGAAAAATATTTTAAAGAGGTTCTGCCCGGCGTACTGCGTCATCTGATCAAAGCTTTTGAGGCGATTCATTTTTTGCATCTTAGCGGGTTAAAGCATGGCGATATCCGGAACGACCATATTATTGTCGAGAAAAAGACCGGTCAGTATGTCTGGATTGATTTTGATTATGATTTCGCGGCTACCGAAAATCCTTTCAGCCTGGATATTTTCGGAATCGGCAATGTTTTAACCTATGCCGTGGGCATGGGCTTCCATAATTATTATATGATCAAAACCGATCGCAAGAAATACGGGGATCTGGTGGAGCAGTTAGAGCCCGACGATTTCGCGCTTTTGGACGCGCGTCGTTTTATCAACCTGGCCAAGCTTTATCCCATCATTCCCGAGGCCCTGAACAATATTCTCATGTTTTTTTCCACCGGGGCGGTCATATATTATGAGACAGTTGATGAAATAGTTGCCGATCTGAAATGGTTCTTAAATAATTTTCCGTATTACCAATAAAAAAAAACAGGGGGAAGGCCGTGTCAATTTCAATTCTGTTTGCGGTCAATGAATCGACCAGTTCCCGGGCGGCGGTGGATTATCTGTCGTCTCTGCCGTTCTGCCCCGATGACGTTCACATCAGGTTGCTGCACGTCTTCCGGAAACCCTCTTCCGGCGAAGAGATGATGGGCAAAAAATTTATGGACGAGCAGGTGGAAAGATACCAGGCGACCCTGACCAGGGCCAGGGATAAACTGGTGGAAGGCGGCTTCCTGGCGGAAAACATTGAGACGAACCTGGTGACCGAGCCCTATCCCACTATCAGCGACGGCATTATTGATCAGTACGGTAAAGGTGATTATCAGATGGTGGTCATCGGGCGCAAGAAACTGTCCAAGGCCGAAGAGTTCGTTCTGGGTGATCCCAGCGTCAAGCTGGTCAGGGTGCTGACGGACACCGCCATCGTGGTTATCAAATCATGACGGCTTTCTATCAAGTCGTCAACCCGGATATTTTATGAAATATCCGGGTTAAATTTCACCCTTGTCGATCATTTCTTCCATCAGGGAGTAGTAGTTGAGCCCGGCCCGGGCAAAACCTTCCCGGCCGTATTTCATGTTGGCCTCGAGAATATAAAATTTTTGTTGGTGTTCAATAATATCCAGTCCCACATCATTCCAGCCGCAGCGCCGGGCCGCGGTCAGGGCTATCTCAATGGCCTTTTCCGGCACGGGATCAGGGAGGATGGTAGCTCCGACGGCCAAGTTGCTTCTGAAATCTCCGCCGGGAACCTTTCGCCAGTAAGCGTGCGCGGCCCGTTCGCCAATGATCACTACCCGGATGCTGCGGTCGGTGGCCAGGTATTCCTGGATATAGGCCGGATACACCATGGCTGCGTAACCGGCCAGGTCAGCCTCGTTTTGAATCAGAAAAACACCTCGCCCCAGGGCCGATCCCCGGGGTATCTTGGCAATAAAAGGGAAGGTGAAATCCTTTAAAATTTTAGAGGCCCGGCGCCGGCCGTAATAGGTTTTGGTCCGGGGGTGAGGCGATTCCGTGATTTGCAGCAGAGCGGTCTGTTTGATCTTGTCCTGGATCGACTTGTAGTTATGATAACTGGGAAAAATGTCCTTGCCGACGGCATTAAAAATATCGGCGTAAAACAGGGACGGATAATATATTTTGGATGCCTGACGGATGATGGCCGCGGTTTCGGCCGGATAATCGGAAAAGTTGGGGCGGACTCCCAGGGTAATGACATTGCGGCACTGGTGGAGCCGCTTTTCCAGGGCGATGACTTTTTTACCGGGGAAAGCGGGCATGGGCAGCTGTCTTTCTTTAAGTCTGGATGGTTCCCGGTTGCGGCCGCGGGTTATTTTCGCGGGTCGGTCAAGACGAATTTATCCGGGGGCACCGTGATGTCGGCCCAGTAACGATCAAGGGTGATGGTTACTGTCAGGCCGTCGGTCCCGGACAGCAGAATTTTTTCCGGAATGTCATAGCCAGCGATGTTTTTTTCATCGAGGGGCGCAAACGAGTAAACCGGTTGCTGGTCCTTACCGTCAAAAAATTCCAGCCGGAAGGGCCGCCCGGTTGCCTGATCCAGGTAAATAACCTCCCTCCGGTCTTCGGACCAGTCTTTAATGGTCAGCCGGTTGACCTGGTCCGAATCGGCCGCCAGCACGGCCGTGTCATAGTCAATCAAGGGAACGCGACCGGCCAGAACCTGGATAATGTCTTCGGCCGTTACCGGGATCCGGAGAAATTTTTCCAGGGTAAGACGCCGGGCCGATTTTTTTATGAATCTTTCCTTGTCGCCGCGCTGCCGCAGATAGAAGTCGCTGCCGTCGGTGGACAAAGACATAAAGGGTTGTCCTGACGGGCTGAGAACTTCAAACCTGATTTTGTCGGGCAGCACTGCCATCAGGGCCAGACGCGCCTGCATCTGCCGACCCTCTTTTTTGACGCTGATTTTTCCCACCCCCTTGAAAGAGGTCAGGTCGGCGTTCCGGCGGTCTAACTCTTCCAGGGCCAGCCGGGCCGGCTGGCTGATCCGGTCTTTCTCCGGCAGGGGAGGTCGCCTGGCGGGCAGCAACGCGCAACCGTTCAGCAACAGCGCCCCCAGCAGCAGGATAAGCGGGAATAGTCGTTTTGTCATAATGATTCGATAGATTTGGTCAGGTCGTCAATCTTTTTTTGAATCTTATCCGGATCATCACCGTTTTCAAGGTGTTTCAGGCTGCGGTGGTAACATTCCAGGGCTTTGGCCAGCTCGTCCTGTTCGGCATAAGCGTCCCCGAGATGTTCCAGCAGGACGGGGTCCTCCGGAGTCAGACGGACAGCTTTTTCGAGATACTGGACGGCCTTGTCAAGTTCGCCTTTTTGAAAATAAACCCAGCCCAGACTGTCCGTAAAATAGCCGTTGTCCGGATCCAGCCGCAGCGCTTTTTTGATCAGATCCAGAGCTTCATCCAGGTTAGTCCCCATTTCCGCGTAGGTATATCCCAGGTAATTCAAGGCATTGGGGTCGTCAGGTTCGATTTCCAGCGATTTTTTCATGTGATGGATGACTTTATCCTTGGACTCCTCGGCCTGATCATAAGCTGCGCCCAGGCGAAAATGCAAATCAGGGTTTGAGGAATCAAGTTCCAGCCCCCGCTGATAAAATTCAATGGCCCGGTCAATTTTTTCCCGGCGCTCGTAAAAGGCACCGGCGTAAAGATAAATACCGGCGTTATCCGGATCATTTTCCAGCAGCTCTTCAAACAGTTCGGTCGCTCTTTCCGGCTGATCCAGGTCGTCATGCAGAAGGGCCGCCTGCAACAGGGCGTGCCGGTAGAAATCGGAATCATTCGCCACTTGGTTGAGGTGTTCCAGGGCCTGTTCTTTTTTGTCCTTCAGGTCAAAGAGCATGCCGCTGAGATAGTGCAGGGCCGATGATTCCGGGGCGCCGCGGCGCATGCCGTCAATGATCAGGCGGGCCTGGTCAAGTTTCTGGGGTCGCAGATATATCTGGTTTATGTACCGGACAATCCGGGAGTCATCCCGGCTTTTTTCACCCAGGGCGGCCAGCAGCAAGGCCGCTTTTCCCGGCTGATCGGTTCTATGGTAGTATATGGCCAGCTCCAGACTGGCCCGATGTTCATCGGGATAATCAGCCAGGATGGATTGATACAGTTCAATAATGACCTGGTCGTAGTCTCTGCCGGGGTCTTTGTGTGAATGTGGTAAAAGCAGCTCCTGACCGGTGCTGATCCGGTTGATGTTCTTGATGGTGGGGTTGGCGGCGTCAATGGCCTGGATTATATCATTGTTACAGGCGCCATAAAATTCCCGGCACAGGGAATAGAGGGTGTCTCCCGGTTTGACCTTGACGGCGGTGGCGCCTTCCTCGTATTTCTCATACAGCTCGATCAGGGCGTAACGGGGGGTTAACAGGCCCGGCTCCAGGTCCAGGCTTTTTTTGAAATTTTCCTCCGCCTGCTCAAACCGGTTCAGCCGCTGATATACCTTGCCCAGTAGAAAATAGCCCTCCCAGGTTTCGGGAAGTTGGAGGATCATTTTCTGATAAGTCGCGGCGGCCTGCTCCGGTTTATTCTGCTGCAGGTATAATTCTCCCAGGAGAATATATATTTTGCTCTGGTCCGGATCCAGCTCAATCACCTTTTCCAGCAGCCCGGCCGCCTCATCTAAATGACCGGTCTGCTGCTTGATGCCGGCGGCCGCGATGAGTACCTCCACCTGCTGCGGATCCCGCGACAGGATTTTATTCACCAGGCTCAAGGCCTGGTCGGCATTATCCTGCTGCAGGTAAAGATACAGCAATTCTTTTTCCAGGAAAATATCATCCGGCTGGTCGGCAATGGCCTGTTTGAGCAGGGCGATGGCTTCCTCCAGGTTGCCCTGCCGTCTTTCAAGCTGGGCCAGGACGAATTTGTAATAATGATTACCGCCCGGGACCGGCTCGGCAGCGACTTTCTGTTCGGAACCGGTTGTTCCGGTATCAGCGGAATCGGTCGGGTCGGGTAGAGAGGCGCACCCACCCCCGACAAAAAGGGATACCACCAGCAAAAGGAGTGCTTTTGAAAATTTGTTCATGGATTTATTTTCTGCTTTTTCAGACATTAAGGTGTTAGTAAAAAGTTCTAATCGGGACGGTAAAGTAAAAAAGTCCAAGATCAGCTGATAAGCGGAGCGTCGCAAATCCCGAAAATGGAGCCTGCTTAGCAGTACGTGATCTGACGAGAGATGCGGCGCAACGCAGCCGGCCGCCATGCGGCAATTGGACTTCTTGTTAAGCCGTCAGACATTGAGGTATTGATCAAAATCGGACAACTCTTTTTGAAAATAAGTCTTCATCTTTTTGATAATATTGGTTTCCAACTGCCGAACCCGTTCCCTTGAAATCTGGTAGCGCTCGCCGATGTCCTGCAGGGTGACCGGTTCATCCGTAAAAATACGTTCTTCCAGAATTTTTATTTCACGCTCATTGAGAGTCTTTTTAAACTCCTCCAGGTGGTCATGAACCAGGCTGTTGAGCTGCTTGTCGCCGATCAGCTCTTCCACCGGCTGGGTTTCATCCAGGTCCAGCAGATCGCCTTTCAAAGTTGTCGAATCATCATTGACGGGTTCATCCATGGAAACATCCCAGGAGCTGAGCCGCTGTTCCATGTTGATGACATCCTTCTGCGGCACGCCCAGGCGTTCCGCCAGTAACTTGGGCCGGGGTTCAAAACCTTGGTCAACCAGCCGCTGTTTTTCCTTTTTAAGTTTGAAAAACAGTTTGCGCTGGTTCTGGGTGGTGCCTACCTTGACCAGGCGCCAGTTATCCATGATAAACTTCAGGATATAAGCCTTGATCCAGAAGGAGGCATAATATGAAAAGCGGACGTTTTTCAAGGGGTCGAATTTCTGGACGGCGTGCATCAAACCTATATTACCTTCCTGGATCAGATCCAGCAGGTTCTGCATCCATATCCGCTGAAATTCAAGAGCTATCTTTACCACCAACCTCAAATTAGAGGTCACCATGGTATAAACGGCATCCTCGTCACCTGCTTCCTGGATGCGGCGGCCCAGCTCTATCTCCTGTTCCCGGGTCAGCAGGCTGTAGCGGGAGACCTCTTTTAAATAACGTTGCAGGGGATCATGCTTGACCAATCCCCGTTGCTGGCTCGCAACCACCGGCAGGTGTTTTTTGTCCTCATCACCCGCCTGGGCGAATTTTTTTGGGTTATCAGCCGGCTGGGCCGGATTTTTTTTGTTTGTTTTCGCCATCGGAATTGTCCTTCCCTGGGGATGAACTTGATTTTTACGGGTACTTCTTTTTGTCATCAGGCCCGCTCCAAGCCGGGCCGGCCATCAAGCGTTAGCTTATCTCTTCTCCAGATAGTATCCAGGTAGTTGGATTTTGAGTCGAACCCTGATTCCTGCCGGGGTGACATGTGTTGGCGAAGTTGGCAAAACTTTCTTTAATCTTTACCCTAAAGTAAAAACGGGATGAATACAAGAGCTTTAACTTGATCCGGGAATATTTTTTTATGGACAATATCCGGCCGTCATGATAGTTAATTATGATTTTATTTGCGCGCCTGTAGCTCAGTCGGATAGAGCAACGGACTTCTAATCCGTAGGTCGGGTGTTCGAATCGCCCCAGGCGCGCCAG
>JBKHHL010000018.1:0-24407 GCA_046539175.1 Desulfosudaceae bacterium | reverse complement strand
AAGTTTATTGGTTAAACCACTATAGTCGAAAAAATTCATGAAATATCCGGGTTAACGCAGCCGGTGGTAACCGGCTTTTCCCCAAAAGGTGCCAATGGTGCTCACAAAAATCACTTCCGCCGAGTTCATTTTTGCAGGCCGAACAGAACCCGCCGTCATCGTAAAAAATCCAAATTGGGACGGCAAAGTACAAAGTAGGGGCGAACCTTGTGTTCGCCCCTAATTTGTACGTGACTTTGTCGTCAAACCAGCGGTTCCTTCATAATCAGATCCACCGCCTGCAGGGCTGACTGGGCCGTTTCCGGAAAGACCTGGCGCAGAGCGGCAATATGACGGAGGTTGTCCGCCGTGCGAAAGACCAGGTTGGCCAGGTCTCCTTCGGCCAGGCCCGCTTCGGCGGCCACTGAAGCCCAGGGATATCCGGCCGCCCATTTATACATGGTGACGGCCGGCGACAGGTACAAAGTGGTGGGGTTGAATCCTTTTTGAGCCATTTTGTTGGTAAAGGGCGTCAGTTTTTTCTGCAGTCGGGTTAGCCGTGATTTCAATTGCTGGGGGGTGCCGTGGAGAGGCTGGACGGATTCGTCGGTCAGGCGTTCATTGACAAAAGAGGCGATTATGGCGGCCAGCTGGGCCGGGTCTGATTCCGGTAAGAGGCTCAGCCGGAAACTTTCGGCGATCATGAGAGGGTGGTCTATCCGCAACTGGGAAGCCCATTCCCCGTCGCTGGTCAGGCGGCCGGCTTCATCGGCGTAGCCGGTGGCTTTGAGAAAATCCAGGTGACGCAGAAAATCGTTCCATAGTTTTTCTTCAGCCTCCTGGGCCCCGCCTTTTTTCTGGGTATACTGGTAGAGGGCGAAGGAGTTCTGGAGCAGGGTCCGGATCTGTTCCGGGGCAAGTCCCAGCAGCAGGTTGAGGGTCATGGAAAAATTGATCTTAATCTGGCTGTTGATGGAGGAGGGCCGGGCGTCCACCAGTTTAGCCACGTATTTGACATCCATGAATTTGCCGGGTACCACCAGGGCGAATCCGATGTTGTCTTTTCCCCGGCGACCGGCCCGGCCGGTCATCTGGTGAAATTCAATCGCGGAGAGCGGTATGAATTCCCGGCCGTTAAAACGGTCGGAATTGAAGATGGCCACTGTCCGGGCCGGGAAATTGACCCCGGCCGCCACGGTTGAGGTGGCAAAGACAACGTCCAGCAGGCCTTCGTTCATGAACTGTTCAATGGTTTTTTTCCATAACGGCAGGTGACCGCTGTGGTGGGCGGCCACGGCCCGGTTTTTTATAAACCGCAGTTGTTTATGATCGGCCAGGTAAGGCTCGTTGTGAATGACCTCTTCTACCTTGTCCGCTAAAAGAGATTTCCGGTGAGGGTCCTGTTTCAGCGACTGGTCATCACATAACTCCAGGGCCCGGTCGCAGTCCGCCCGCGATTTCATGAAGAAGATGGCCGGCAGTAAATTATAGGTCCGGAGGATATTGATGATGTCTTTCATGGGTGGTAGCTGATAGGGTGGGGCCAACTGTGGTCGGCGGTTGCTCTGGAGAGTGTTGAGGGTTTTTTTGTACAGGCGGCGACGGCCGGTATCTTCGTTTTTAGTCACCAGGGGAAAAAGTGTTCCCGAAGGATGCAGAAACAGCGGGTATAGCTGAACCATCCGCTTGGTTTCCCGGACCACCTGGCAGGGGTTGTCCCGGATGGTGGTCAGCCAGGCGGCGATTTCGTCGGGATTGCCGATGGTGGCCGAGAGCATCAGCAGGGGAATACGCCGCGGCAGGTAGATCATGGTTTCTTCCCAGACCACGCCGCGATCTTCGTCACCCAGGAAATGGGCTTCATCCAGGATGACAAAATCGGTATCCAGGTCCTCGCCCCGGTGCATGGAATCGTATAACTGATTCCGGAGGATCTCGGTGGTGCCGATGATGATGGGCGCTTCCGGGTTTTCTTTGCGGTCGCCGGTCAGGATACCGGTGTTTTCCGGGCCGAACTGCCGGGAAAAGTCTTCATAAATGGAATTGCTGAGGGCTTTCAAGGGCGAGGTGTACCAGGTCTTTTTACCCTGGTCCAGCATCTGCCTGATAACCTGCTCCGCGATCCAGGTTTTGCCGGCGCCGGTGGGAGCGGTGACGATGCAGTCTGATTCGGCAATGGCCTCCAGGGCCCGGGTTTGAAAGGGGTCTGGACTGAACTCCTGTTGTTCGGGGACGCCAATAGCGGAAAAAACCGATTTTAACCGGGGATCTTTGCCCGGTTTCATCCGCAGCCGGCGATTTGGTTTGCGCCGTTTGGCGCCGGCCGGTTTAGCCGGTGCCTTGGCCGGGGCGCGGCTACTCTTGCGACGTCGGGGGGTATCCTGCCTGTCTTTCATTTTTTTAAGACCTGTCCGGATCGGCGATGCGGGTAATCAGGGCGTTGATGCTTTTTTTCAGCCCGGAGACAGTATCATAGGGCGAGGTCCCGGCCAGATCGGCCTCAATCAGAGCGTCATCATAATCCAGGAATCCGTCAAAAGACAGATCAGGCAGTTGCGCCCGCAGAAAATCCTCGTCTTTTTGACCGCGAATCTTGTTGCCGACCACGGAAATATTATGCAATTTTATTTCTTCGGCCAGTTTTTTTATGTGCCGGGCGGTTTCAATACTGCGTCGTCCCGGCTCCACCACCACAATGAGCCGGTTGACGGCGGTGGCGGTGGCCCGGCCCAGGTGCTCCAGGCCGGCTTCCATGTCCATGACGACCACTTCGTCCCGAAGCAGCGTGATGTGGGTTACCAGCGCTTTTAACAGGGCGCTTTCCGGGCAGATGCAGCCGGCGCCGCCCCCCTTGACTCCGCCCAGCTTCATCAGCTTGATATTGCCGAGTTTGGCCGAGAGGGCGTCGGGCAGATCGTCAACTTTGGGGTTGAGCTTGAAGAAACCGCCGATGGTTCCGGGTTGGGCTTCGGTTCTTTCGAAGATAAGATCTTTCATCTCGGCGATGGGAACGATCCGGTCGGCGTCGGGGATGCCCAGCGCGGCCGCCAGATTGGCGTCCGGATCGGCGTCAATGGCCAGCACCTTTTTGCCGGCCGCGTCCAATGTTCTTATCAGCAGGGCGGCCACGGTTGTTTTACCGACGCCGCCCTTGCCACTGACTGCTATTTTCATGTTAGTCCTCTTCTGGTTTGCGATTTTTCACGCGGGTTTAATTTTTTAAATATTTATACCACTTGCGGGGCCGCCGGATCAAGCGTATAATAACCCGCCAGATAACCCGGAATTCCAACGACGGCCGGGAATATCTGACCTGGTTTGATGATAACCCCTTAACCCGGATGTTTCATGAAAGATCCGGGTTATTAAACTCATTCCCGCGGCGAAATATGACGACTTCGCGAAAACCCGAAATACTGGCGCCGGCCGGCGGCAAGGCCTCTTTCGTGGCCGCCCTGGAAGCCGGGGCGGACGCTGTTTATTGCGGATTGAAAGTATTTTCCGCCCGCATGGCCGCCGAGAATTTTTCGCCGGAGGAGCTGGCCCGGCTGGTGACCATGGCTCACCAGCGGGGAGTCTCCGTTTACGTGGCCCTTAATTCCATAATCAAGCCCGGGGAGCTGGACCAGGTCAAGGGATTGCTGCGTCTGCTCAGCCGGCATGTCAAACCCGACGCCCTGATAGTGCAGGACCTGGCGCTGGTGTCGCTGGCTCAACAGGAAGATTTTCCCGGCGAGCTGCATCTTTCCACCCTGTCGGCGGTGACCTTTGCCGCGGCTTTGAAAACGGCGGCTTCGCTGTCCGGCGTCAGCCGGGTGGTTCTGCCCCGCGAACTCCATATTGATGAAATCAGGCAGATGACCGCGGCCTGTCCCGCTTCGCTGGGCCTGGAGCTGTTTGTTCACGGCGCCCTGTGTTACGGTGTTTCCGGGCGTTGTTACTGGAGCAGTTACCTGGGCGGCAAAAGCGGCCTGCGGGGACGGTGCGTTCAGCCCTGCCGCCGGCGGTACACGGTCGGTGAAAAGACCGCCCGTTATTTTTCCTGCCTGGATTTTTCAGCCGATGTCCTGGTCAAGCCCCTTCTGGAACTGCCGGCCGTTACCGCCTGGAAGATCGAGGGCCGCAAGAAAGGACCGCATTACGTTTATCACACCGTTACCGCCTACCGGATGTTGCGGGATCACGGCCGGGACCCGGCCGTGAAAAAAGAGGCCGGGCAGTACCTGCGGGAGGCCCTGGGCCGCAAAACCACCCATTATCTGTTTCTGCCTCAGCGTCCCTATCTGCCGGCCAACAGCGGTGACGAAACCGGCTCCGGCCGGTTTGCCGGCCGGGTCAAGGGGGGAGGAAAAGAGACCTCGCTTATCCCGCGCCTGGGCCTGTTGAAAAACGATATCCTGCGGATAGGATACGAAGATCAGGATGGTCACCATATATATAAAGTAAGCAAATACGTGCCCCGCCAGGGCCGGCTTCATCTGCGCCTGCCGGGCAGAAAGCAGGTCGTAACGGGAGCCCCGGTTTTTCTGGTGGACCGTCTTTCCCCGGAGCTGGACCGGATCATCAAAAAAGGGAAGGCGGAGCTGGACTCTTTACCGCGGAAACCGCTTCCGGATTCCACCACCAGGGTTTTTCTGCCGGAAAAAAAATCGTTCCGGCGGGGGAAAGTCCGGGAAATGAAGGTCTTGCGGCAGATCTCCGGCAAAGGCGGCCATGGTGGTGACCGGGCGGTCTGGTTGTCTGATGACGCCGTGAAGTATCTCTTAAAAGATCGTCAATTGAATCAATGGTGGCTGTGGTTGCCGCCGGTGATCTGGCCGGAAGAAGAAGAGGCCCTGCGGCAGTTGATTGGCCGGCTTGTCAAGCAGGGAGCCCGGCGGTTCGTGTTGAACTCTCCCTGGCAGACGGTCCTGTTCCCGACCAACCGTCAACTGGTCTGGTGGGCCGGTCCCTTTTGCAACGTGACCAACCCCCTGGCCGTGAAAGTGCTGGCGGACAGGGGCTTCGCGGGTGTTGTTGTCAGTCCGGAACTGTCTTCCGCCGATCTGTTGTTGCTGCCGCAAGCCAGCCTTTTGCCGCTGGGCATAGTAGTTTCCGGCTACTGGCCGCTTTGCCTGGCCAGGACCAAACCGGCTGATTTTTCAGAAAACCGTTTATTCACCAGCCCCCGGGGTGAAGGCGCCTGGGTTTCCCGGAGGGGATCCTGCTACTGGGTTTTTCCCAACTGGCCCCTGGATATAACGGCCAGGCAGTCTTTGCTGGTCAAGAATGGTTACCGGCTGCTGGTTCATCTCATGGAACCGATTCCAGCCCGGGTGACCATCAAAAAACGCCCGGGTTTGTGGAATTGGGAAACAGGTCTGTCTTGAATCCTTTAACAGTACGGCTTTATCGGGACATCTGACGGAATATTTTAATAATATTTGAGATTTTCAGGGATAATCTTTAAATTTATGAAATTTTATTGACAAAGGTAAGATTTAATCGTATCTATATCAAACAGTTGGCACTTGGCATCAAACCGGTTGAGATTAAACCGGAATTATATGAATATCGGCCGGACCGGCAAAAAATCGTCTGAAAATATTTAAACAGTTTAAGGGGATTAAACGATCTGCAATGTTTGCCTAAAGGGGTGATGGTATGACTTTGACAAAAAGCAGTATTATCGACTTGGTACAGGAAGAAACCGGATTGCCCAGAAAAAGATGTGATGAGTTGGTGGAAGATTTGCTGGAACTGATAAAAAGCACCCTGGAAAAGGGCGAAGACCTGATGATCAGCGGTTTTGGCAAATTCTGCGTCAAGCACAAAAGCGAGCGCAAAGGCAGAAATCCTGCCACTGGCCAGGATCTGATGTTAAACAGCCGCAATGTGGTTACCTTTAAATGTTCCCAGAGCCTCAGAGAAAAAATCAACAACGGTTAGGCGGGACTTTTTTCGGGGGGGCGTGTCGGGAAAATCCGGCGCCCTCGCTTTTTTGAAAATTCGTATTGTCGCGGGTTGTCTCTGACCGTCGGCCGCCCCTGGGCTACCTTATAAACAATTACTTACGCAGGCTGGAAAGTAATCGGCATGATTTTCAAGAACGCCAGAATGGGCGCGTTCAAGACCACGCGGAGCCAGGCGGGTTTTACCCTGATTGAGTTGATGGTGGTGCTGGTCATCCTGGGGATTCTGGCGGTGACCATCGCCCCCCAGATACTGGATCGGCCGGAAAAGGCCAGGCGCCTCAAAGCTAAAATGACTATCGAAACTCTGGGTACGGCCCTGGATCTTTACAAACTTGACATGGGGCACTATCCCTCCACCTCCCAGGGGCTGGAAGCTCTGGTGTCCAAACCCGAATCAGGCAATGTCTCCGATAACTGGCGGGAAGGCGGTTATCTTAAAAAGGACACCATTCCCAAAGATCCCTGGGGAAATGAATATATCTATCTGTGTCCCGGCGTTCATGGCGAGTATGATATTGTCTCTTACGGCGCCGACGGTGTTTCCGGCGGGGAAGGGAACAATGCCGACATTAAAAGCTGGGAGCTGGAATAATCCCCGGGCATTTTTTTTTCGTGGCAGCTTTTCTTTTTCTCCCACCAGCGGCGGTTTTACGCTGATCGAAGTTATTGTAGTAATTTCCCTGATTTCCGTCATGATGGTCTTCGCTTTTCCCCGCTTGTCCGGATTTCTTGATGTCGATAACCGGGACCAGGCGGCCAGGTGGGTTATTGCCGCTAATGTTCGATTGAAAAACCAGGCGGTTAAAGAACAGGCCCGGTGGGTCCTGCGGGTGGACATGAGCGGTAACCGGATGGCGGTCATGAGCGGGAGCGTTCAGGACGGATCGGAGCAATCCGCCCCCGGCGGCAAGGACGGCCTGGTTGAGGCCGGGGAACGTTTTGTGCCCAAAGAGGGGTTGGAAATTAACGGGGTCGCTTTTTCGGCCGAGGAGATTGTTTCCAACGGCACGGCGGACATTGTTTTTTATGAACAGGGCTATTCAGACCGGGCGGTTATCCATATGACCGAGGGCGACCGGAGATTTTCTTTTTATATCGCGCCGTTCCTGTCCCGGGTCAGAGTTTATGACGGCCATGTCGCGCCCGGCGAAGCCGGAGAAGGAGCGTAAATTTCATGATCAGGAATCGTCGCCAGGAGGCCTCCGGATTTACGCTTATCGAGATTATGGTCGCCCTGGTCCTGCTGGCGATTGTTTTTATGGCTGTTTTCAGGCTGTTTTCCCAGACCATAACCACGGATGCCGCCACTCGGTTTTATACGGTGGCGCCCCTGCTGGCTCAGAAGGTTATGGCGGAAACCACCGCCGGTCCCTCAAACGGCAGGTATGACTCCTCCGGTCAATTCGACCATTATCCCGATTACGACTGGCAGGCGACCATTACCGAAGTCAACGCTGATGTTTTTGATTCCTCTGGTGGGGATATTCAGCGCGTTGACGTCACGGTGAGTAAGGGCGGCGGGCAAAAGTTTAAATTGAGGCGTTATGTGTTATCCGGGCAGCCTTGATGTACTCGTAAAAAGTCCGAATTGGGACGGCAAAGTACAAAGTTGTCTTCCCCCGGGTTATAAAAAGGGATTCCGGATGGGTCGGGCAGATAAACAGAACGGTTTTACCCTGATCGAGATAATGGTGGCCATTTCACTGTTCGCGGTGGTGGTGTCCATCCTGTTCGGGTCTTTTTCATTTTTATTCTCCCGGGCCTCTTCTGTCAGGGAAGACCTTACGGTTTATGAGCAGGCCCGCGTCTGCTTTGACCGCCTGACCAATGATCTGCGTTCAATTCAGGTTACCCTGCCCCCGGCTTATGAACCTCCGGGGTTTGACGATGAGCCTGACCCCTGCCGGTTGGTGGCTGAATCCTCGTTCGAAAGGGAGCGCTACCTGCGGTTTACTTCCTTTGCTCATCTGCCGCTGGGCGGCGGCCTGCCGGCTCTGGCCGGCAATATTGTTTATTATCTGGAGGAGTCTTCCGACGGCGGGCTGGTGCTCCGGCGCCGGGACAGGGCGCAGGTGTCCGGTCAGGAAGACCGCTTTGACCTCCGCGATACTGACGGCGATGATCCGGTCGTCTGTGAGCAGGTGCGTTCTTTTTCGTTCAGCTTTTTTGACGCGGATGGCAATGATTATGATCACTGGGATTCGGAATCAGACACCTTTGGTTACGCCACCCCGCGGGCGATTGAAGTCAGTCTGGTGGTGACTTCCGGGGAATCCGAATACCGTTTTGAAACCATGGTTGATCTGCCTGTTTACCGCAAGGAATGGGATGAAGATGCCTGACGTGAAAAATACGCTGCGGCAGAACCGGGGATTGGCCATCATCATGACCCTGATGATAATTACCCTGCTGGTAACGGTGGTGATGGAGATCAATCAACGGGTCAGGGCGGGCGGGAATTCGGCCATGCTGTTCCGCGACCGGATGATCCTGTCCCAGATGGCCATGTCCGGCATCAACATCGGCCGGGCCATCCTGGTTGACGATAAAAATAACACGGAAACAGATTCCTTGCAGGAGACCTGGGCCGACCCGGAGGCCGTGGCCGAGATCGTGGCCCGGTTCCCGTTTGAAAACGGCCGGGTGGATTTAAAAATCACGGATCTGCGCGGCCGCATTCAGGTCAACGCTCTGGTGGATTATCCGGATGGCGCGAATTTTAATGAAAACCAGAAGCTGCTGTGGTACCGGTTTTTGCAGTTGATCGATGCCTCTGAGGTGATTGATTATGATATTGAACCGATGGTTATTATCAACGCGGTCAAGGACTGGCTGGATGCCAACGATGACGGCGCTGTAACCGGCCTGGAAGGAGCTGAATCAGACTACTATCAAAGCCTTGATCCGCCCTACAGCTGTCGCAACGGCCCTGTTATTGATATTCATGAACTGGCCCTGGTCAAAGGCATCTCCCCGGAAATATTTCAGGATCCGGAAAGCGGCGCCGGCCTGGCCGCGTCAGTCACCACTTTCGGTATGACCGAGGTCAAGCAGGGAGAAGGATTTACCTTTGATGGTAAAATCAATATTAACACCGCCCCGTCTTTCGTGGTTTCGGCGCTGCTGCCGCTGGAGGATGCTCACCTGGGGCAGGAAATCGTGGCCTACCGCTCGGAAACCTCGAATGGTAATTTTGTCCATGATCTGTCCGATGTAAACTGGTATAAAAACGTGCCCGGTTGCAGTGAATTGAATATTGAGCCAAATCTTATAACGGTTTCCAGTGATTTTTTTCAGATCGAGGCCACGGCGGTCATGGGTGAGACAAAGCTGACCCGAACCGTGGTGGTGCGGCGGGAAAAAAATGCTGAAACCGGCCAATGGTATTGCCGGGTATTGAATTGCCGGTAATGATGCGATATGCATAAGCAGGTCAATTTATGATTGACCTCCCGGTGGAAAAGCCCAATTATTGATAAGTTCGTAACAGGTTTCAATAGCTCTCATTGTTTGGCAGGGGCTGGAAGACTATAATGGAAGGCAAAATTCTCAGTGTAGATATTGGCGAATCGTCGGTATCACTGGCGCTGGTCACCATTGATAAGACCGAGCAGCGACTGGCGGCGGCGGTGCGGATGCCTTTTGCGGGCCGGGAGGCCAGGCAGGCCGTGGCCGAAGCCAGAAAGGTCCTGGCCGGGCGGACCGATCTCAGCGGTGCCGCCTGTATTGCGTCTTTGCCCGACAGTTATGTTACTTATCGTACTGTCCATCTGCCCTTTGCCGAGCGGAAAAAGATCGACAAGGTGATCCCTTTTGAGCTGGCTCCTTTGTTGCCCTATTCAGTTTCGGAAATGATGATTGATTTTTGCGTAGCCGGTGAACCAGCAAGCGAAAAGGGGCAAGCGACTGTTTTGGCCGGAGCTGTCCCGCGGTCAAGGCTGCGGGAATACCTGGCTGATCTGACCGGACTCGGTCTGGACCCTGATATCGTTGTTCCCCGAGGTTTCACCGTGGCCGCTGTTATGGCCAAAAATAATTCTTCCGCCCTGGTGGTATCATCCGATGGCGATCGTATTTTTCTGGCCTGTATCGATAATTATCGGGTGCAGTTCGTCAGAAACGCGTCCCTGCCCCGTGATAGCGATCGGTTACCGGAGCGACTCGGAGCCCAGCTTCATCATACCATGTTGGCCTGCCAGGAAGCCAATGGAATTGATTTTTCGCCCCGGGTTGTTTATCTTGCCGGTCCGGCGGAGATATCCCGGCAAGCCCGCGACGCCCTTGAGAAGCAACTGGGCCTGCCGGTGAGAACGATCGACATGAGACATCAATGGCAGGAACTTCGAAGCGCCACCCTGATGGGAACCCTGGCCGGAACAACGATCGATGACCAGCCTTCTGGTCAACCCGGTCAGGTCGATGATTCGGCCTTGGGCCTGGTCCTGCTGCGGCTGACCCGAAGCCCGGAGCTGAACTTTCGTAAAGGCGAGTTCTCAGTTTCCGGAAAATGGCGACAATACCGCGATGTTCTGACCAAAACCGGCCTGCTGGCCTTCCTGGTGCTGGCCTTGGGGCTGTCCGGTTATTTTTACGATCTGTACCGGCTGCGGCAACAAATCACGACCCTGGATTCCCGCGTTATCAATGTTTTTAAAGAATGCTGCCCCGATACAACCAGGATCGTTGATCCTTTGCCCCAATTGCGCTCGGAGTTGAAACAGCTTAAAGAGAAAAGCGGCATGCCGGAGGAGGTGGCCCGGTCGGTATACACGATAGATATTCTAAATGATATCAGTAGATTGATTCCTCCGGGCACAGATGTCGTGGTGACCCGTCTGGTGGCCGGCCCGCAGGAAGTGATGGTGACCGGTCATACCGACGCCTTTAACGCGGTTGATACCATCAAGAATCGTTTGGGCGAAAGCCCCCGTTTTGTTACGGTTGAGATCAGTTCCGCCAGCATGAACAAGAAGGATGGGCGGGTTCATTTTAAACTCCGGGTTACATTATCGTGACAACCATTAATTTTAAAGACAGGATTTTTGAATTCTTCCAGGGGTTGAACCGTCGGGAAAGGTACCTGATCATCACCGCGGCGGTGGTGGTTTTCGTTTTTCTGGGGCTGCGCCTGGTGGTGCTGCCCTTGTCCGGCCAGAAGGAGCAGTTGCACCGGCAGCTGGCTGAAAAGCGGGAGGTTTACCGAAAAATAGTCGCTCTGGCCGGAGAATATCAGGAGGTTGTTCAGAAAACGCGGGGGGACAGGGCCGGGCTGAGGAATCGTCAAAAAGGCTTTACCCTGTTTTCTTTTCTGGATCGTCTGGCCGGAGAAGCCGGTGTCAAGCCGCATATCACTTATATGAAACCGTCTACCACTGACGCCTCCTCCGGGGATTATCGGTTGTCCCAGGTGGAAATGAAGCTCGATGCCGTCAGCCTGGAAAATCTGGCATCTTATCTGTACCGGATTGAGACCTCCAAGAGCGCCGTTTTCGTGAAACGTCTTTCCATTTCAAGGCGGGATGGAGATGCTGGCGGAGTGGATGCTGTTATGCAGGTGGAGACCATAAAAAACTGAGGCCGGAAGGCGAACATGCCGCTGACAAAAAAACAGAAAACAACGGCGCTGGTTGTTTATATTCTGGGACTGCTGGTCTTTTTCGCGGTGGTTCTGTTTCCGGAAAAACCCGTGCGTGATTTTACGGAGAACAGCCTGGCGCGATTTTCTCCCAAGGTGACGGTTAAAGTCGGCCAGGCCGGACCGGCCTTTCCTTTTAGCGTTAAATTAAGGGATTTTCTGGTTTACTATGACCATCAACCCTTGGCAGCGGCCGGGTACGTTAAGCTGACCCCGACGATTAGCACCCTGCTGGGATTGGGAACGGCTGGTTCATTTAAAATCGGTCTGTTCGGGGGAGGCCTTAACGGCTCCAGCCGGCTTGAAGATTCCGGCGCTTACCGGACCGAGGCCCGTTTAGCCGATCTCAGGCTGGACGAGATGGCCTTTGTGGAGAGTTTTTTTCGTCACCAGCTGTACGGCCGAATAAATGGCCGGGTGGTGACGCGGACCGGTAAGGAACAAATGGAGGCTACGGCGGAACTGGAATTGTCAGACGGCCGCATCAGTTTTGCCGCCCCGGTATTCGGGATAGAGGAGACGCGTTTTGATACGGTCAGTGCCGTTATTGAGGTGGAGGGCAACAAGGTCCGCCTGTCACAGTGCGATATCAGCGGTCCGGATATGAGCGGCCGTCTTTCCGGTAATTTTGTTATCAATACGCCCTATGAAAGGAGTCGTTTGAATCTGAAGGGGCGGGTCAAGCCCCACGCTTCTCTGGTGTCCCGCCTGAGAAAGCAGCTGCCCGTGGATATGTTAATCAGAAAAAATCAGGACAAGCAGGGCCTTCCCGTCAGGATTAAGGGGACGTTCGAAAACCCGGAACTTTCCTTGCAATAGTCCGGGTTTTTCCGGTTTTAAATTAAAATGTTCGCAAGAGGCCGATGGTTATTAATATAATGAACATTCCGACAATAAAATATGGTATCGCGGCTATCAATGTGCTTCTCCTGACGGTCCTGGTTTATTTCACGGTGAATTTAATGTACACCATTGCCGCCGGCGTATTGGCAGGAACATCCCCCGCGGCCGGTGGGCAGAGCCAGGACAAAACTGTCGTCACGGCGGCCGCCAATAACAGGTTTTCCGATTATGCCGCCATTGCCGGGCGCAATATTTTCAATGCCGAAGATAACGCCGCCGCCGAGCCGGAGGACGTGGATCTGGAGTCGTTAAAGCGCACCGAACTTGATCTGCGGCTGCTGGGTACCATTTCCGGACTGGGCGAAAATTCTTACGCGGTCATTGAAAAAACCCGGGAAAAACGTCAGAATCTGTATCAGGTCGGCGATTCGGTGGAAAGCGCCACCATCAAAATGATTCTGAGAAAAAAAGTCGTTTTGACCATTGACGGCAATGACGAGGTGCTGGAAATCCCGGAAGAGAATCTGGCCGCCCGGCCGGCCTCGCCGGTCAGGCGCCAAGGTGGTTCGGCTGAGCGTGAGGCCGGGGGCCCCGTCGAGCAGGTTACGCTGGATCGTGACAAGGTGCAGGAGGCCTTCAGCGATGTCAACCAATTGATGCGGACGGTCCGGGTCAGGCCTCATTTTTCAGAAGGCAAGCCGGACGGACTCCGGCTGGATAGCGTTTCGCCGGACTCCATCTTCAGCGAAATGGGAATTAAAAATAAGGACGTTATCGTGGGTGTCAACAATAAGCGAATCAATACCGTAGATGACTGCATGGACGTCTACCGGAATCTAAGCTCCGAATCCAGCGTTATGTTGCAAGTCAAGCGGGGAGATGACATCCGGCGGATTCAATACCGGATAGAGTAAGTCCCGGGTTGAGTACAAGGTAAAAAAAATGAGGAGGTTCCGTTGTTGAATAATTTATCAAAAAGATGGCCGAAGCCGGCGATTATGGCCTGCTGTTTGTTGTGCGGGATGATTATACTCGGTCCGGGGCTTCTGCCGGCGGCTGAACAGGTGCTGAAACAGCCCGGGGCAACGGCGGAGGAGGCCGATGACGAAAGGATGGTTTCGGTTGATTTCAACGATGTGGAGCTGACGGTCTTTATCAAGTTTATCAGCGAGATCACCAATAAAAATTTTATCATCGACGACAAGGTGCGGGAAAAGGTGACGGTTATCTCGCCGTCCAAAATTTCCATCAAGGAAGCCTACCAAGTGTTTGAGTCGGTCCTGGAAGTGTATGGTTATACCACCGTGGAGTCCGGCCAGGCCACCAAAATTGTTAAATCCGTTGACGCCCGCACCAAAAGCATTGCCACCGGCCTGAAGGACGCCTCGACAGAGGCCGAGGACAGGGTGGTCACCCAGATCATTCCGCTGACCTATGCTGATCCGGAGGAGGTCAAGAAAGTGCTGGTGCCCCTGATTTCCAAAACCGGGGTGGTCCTGTCCTATCCTTCCACCAACATGCTCATCGTGACCGATGTTTTATCCAATATCAAACGACTGCAGAAAATTATCGACGTCATAGACGTCACCGGCATCGGCCGCCAGTTAAAGGTTATTCCGCTGGAGTACGCGGACGCCGCCAAGCTGGTTTCGATAATGGAGCATGTCTTTGAGGACGAGGCCGGCCGGGGCCGCAAATCAGGGAGTCAGAGCGGGATCAAGCTGATCGCCGCCGAGCGGGCCAACGCCGTGGTAGTCCTGGCCAGTCAGGCCGAACTGAAACAGGTCAAGAAATTAGTCGGGATGCTGGACAAGGAAGTGCCCCAGGGTAAGGAACGAATTCATGTTCATTACCTGAAAAACGCCGACGCCGAAGAGATGGCCGAAGTACTCATGAATCTGCCCCAGGACAAGGACGGGGAAGGGGCGGGCGCTGCCCGGGCGCCGGTTATCTCCAAAGATGTCAGAATTAACGCCGACAGCGCCACCAACAGTCTGATTATCATGGCGGAACGGTCGGACTACAGGGTTCTGCGGGATATCATCGAGAAGCTGGATATTCCCCGGTCCATGGTCTACATCGAATGCCTCATCATGGAGGTCAGCGTGGACAGCGATTTTAATCTGGGCATGGAATGGATGGCCATGAACGACGGCACTTACGATGGCAAGACCGGCGCTTATGGCGGTGGTTTCGGCGGGGCCAGTGAGACCGGCTACTCTAATGTCTTCAACCTGGTAGCACCTTCTAATGAGGCCGGTCTGGGAACCCTGCCCCCGGGCTTCTCTCTGGGAGCCTTTGGCGAGGCCATCAAGATCGGGGACGTCACCTTTCCCAACGTGGCCGCCATTGCCCAAGCCTATAAGAAGGACAAGGACGTTCATATTTTATCCACGCCGCAGATCATGACCACCAACAATACCGAGGCCAGTATCACCGTCGGCAAAAACATCCCCTATCTGACCAAAGTCGGAACCACCGCCAGCACCGAGACTTACAGTAATTACGAATACAAGGATGTCGGCATCAGTTTGAAGATCAGGCCGCAGATCAATGAAAACCGCCTGATCCGGCTGGACCTGACCCAGGAGGTGACCCGGCTGGATCAATTGACCACGGTTTCGGACGAGCGTCCGGCCACCCTCAAACGGACCATCGAGACCAACGTCATCGTTCATGATCAGCATACCATTGTCATCGGCGGGCTCATCGACGACAGCATGTCCAATGTGGAACACAAGGTGCCCTGCCTGGGAGATGTTCCCCTGCTGGGATGGCTGTTCAAGGGAATTTCCGATTCCCGCGAAAAGAGCAACCTGTTTGTGTTTCTGACGCCCCGGGTGATCAAGTCCTTTGACGAGGCGGAAGATGTGGTTGAGGATAAAAGGACCAATATAGAAAATCTCCGGGACAGCAGCAGTATCCGGCTTGACAAACCGGAAAGAGATGGTGAGAAGAAATCAGACGACGGGAACGACAGCAGCTTTTCCGGGGGGGACGGGGCTGACCAGGACAATCGCCTCTCCGGTGAAAAGGAAAATCCATCAGCCCCGGAAGAAGACCGACCGCGCCGAAAGCAGTGAGTATAACAACCGGGCCGGAATCATTTCTGAGGCAGGCCAAAGAGGCATATGAACAGTCAATTATTACAGATTATTCATGATCAGGACAAGCAGCTGGGCCTGTCGCCGCAGCAGCTGGAAAAGATTGACCGGGTGGCTGCCGCGGCTGAGGGCAACCTGGGTGATTTGCTGGTCAAGCGTAAGCTAATTTCCGAAAAACAACTGGTGCTGATTAAAAGCGCTCTTTACGGCCTTTCTTTTGAAGAGGCACCGGTGGTGGCCGATGACGTGGCGGAAGGGCTCCGGGATATTCCGGCCTCATTTTTGAAGCAGTATACCATGGTGCCCCTGCGGCTGCCGGGTGAGGACGGTGACGGGGACGGGCAATGCCTGATCGCGGTGAATGATCCCGCCCGGGTGGAGGCGGCCGATGACCTGGCCCGGCTGCTGGGCGCCCGTGATTATGGGCTGGTGACGGCGAGGCGTGAGGATATCCGGGCGGCCATCAGCGATTTGTACGGCCGGGGCGGAGGCGAGGCCGAGGAACTGGTCCGGGACATGGAAAACGCCGATGATATTATCGACGAGATTGATCAGGCCGCCGATCTGCTGGATGATGCCAGCGCCGCCCCGATCATCCGGCTGGTCAATTATATCGTGGCCGAGGCCGCCAAGGCCCAGGCCAGCGATATCCATCTGGAAGCCTATCAGGACAGTTTCAAAATAAGGTACCGGGTGGACGGCATCCTGTATGATTTTATGGCCCCGCCCCGTCGGGTTCAGCCGGCCCTGGTCTCCCGCATCAAGGTCATGGCTGATATGAACATCGCTGAAAAGAGATTGCCCCAGGACGGCCGCATGCAGGTCCGGGTGGGTGATCAGGAGATCGACATCCGGGTTTCCTCTATTCCCATTACCGCCGGAGAACGGCTGGTGTTGCGGCTGTTGAACAAGTCCGGCACGCTGCTGGAGATATCCGAGCTGGGTCTGCCGCGGCGGAAGTATGAACTGTTCCGGAGGCTGATCCAATATTCCGGTGGTATTATCCTGGTTACCGGCCCCACCGGCAGCGGTAAGACCACCACTCTGTACGCGGCCCTGACCTCGATCAACACCCCTGATATCAATATAATCACCATTGAGGACCCGGTGGAATACCAGATCAACGGCATCAACCAGATTCAGGTCAACCAGAAGATCGGCCTGACCTTTGCCAGTGGTTTGCGGTCCATCGTCAGGCAGGATCCCGACGTTATCCTGGTGGGAGAAATCAGGGACCGGGAAACTTCGGAAATTGCCGTGCAATCAGCCTTGACCGGCCATCTTGTTTTTTCCACCCTGCATACCAACGATTCGGCCAGCGCCATTACCCGGCTGGTGGATATCGGGGTGGAGCCGTTCCTGATCTCTTCGTCGGTACTCGCGGTGGTGGCCCAGCGGCTGGTCAGGGTCTTGTGTCCCCATTGCAAGGAGGCCTATGTCCCCGACGCCGAAGCCGTCAAAAGCGTCGGCGGCGATCCGGAGCGGTTCCGGGATACCGTGATTTATCGGAAACAGGGGTGCGAGCGCTGCCTCAATACCGGTTACAGCGGTCGGGCGGGAATTTTTGAAATCATGGTCATGGATGAGAATATTAAGAAAATGGTCCTGACCACCCATGATTCCAGCCGTATCGAGGCCCAGGCCAAAAAAAAGGGCATGTCTACCCTGCGGGACAGCGGCATTGAAAAAATTCTGGCGGGTGATACCAGCATCGCCGAGGTGCTGCGGGTAACCCAGCGTTAAAAAAAGGATGCCGGCTTATGCGAAAGATGGTCGCGGCCATGCTTATTACGGTCTTTGTGATGGTTATGTTGACGGTTCAGCCGCTCCCGGCTCAGCCGCCGGATCGGGACGGGGCCGGGGAAGACTCCCCGGCCAGGGCTCTGCTCAATTTTTACCGTCAATGGTTATCTTCCGCCGATGGCGACCGCTGCCCCATGTATCCCACCTGTTCCCGGTACAGCCAGGAGGCGTTTCAGGAGCACGGGCTGCTGAAGGGCTGGATCATGACCTGCGATCGGCTCCTGCGGTGTGGCCGGGATGAATTGTCACTGGCGCCGAAAATTGTAATTGACGGTCGGACCCGCTGTTATGATCCCCTGGAGACCAATGATTACTGGCCCGAAAAATAATGGTTGTTCCGGCCGTCACGCCCTGGTCCTGATCATTCTTGGCGTTTTGCTGACCGGTCCGGGGTTTGACGCCGGACAAACGGCCTCGGCCCGGACGGTCACCCCGGAAGATCAGCTCGGCCTGGCTGATCATTTTTTTTCGCGGGACGATTATGGCCAGGCCAGGGTGGAATATGAAACTTTTTGCTACCTTTTTGCCGACCACCCTGAAGTTGATTACGCCCGGTTCAGGATCGGCCTGACCTATTTCAGGCAATCCCGGTATGAACAGGCCCTGGAGGAATTCCAGTCTCTGGCCGCGACGGCTGAGGCAGAGGAGTTCCGGGCTGAACCGGCCGCTTCGGCCCGGTTCATGGTCAGCCAGTGCTACGTCGCCCAGGGGCTCCGGTCGCCGGCTGTGGCCAATTTGAAACGCCTGCTGGAAACCACCGGTGACACGGCCCTCCGGGATCGGGCCTATTATCACCTGGCCTGGATATACCTGGAAACAGCGCCGGAGCTGGACGCCGCCGCCATGGACGACGCTGTAGCTTATTTGGAAAAAATCAGTCCGGACAACCGGGACCACTACCGGGTGGAGACGATCCAGGAGCGCCTGGCCGCGGCCCGGACCGGCCGCCGCGGCGAACTGGCCGATCGCAAGAGCCCGGCCCTGGCCGGTGGACTGGCCGTATTTCCCGGAGCCGGTTACCTCTATTGCGGTCGTTACCGCGACGCGCTGGTCTCGTTTCTGTTCAACGGCGGCATGGTCTGGGCCGCTGCCGAGGCTTATGACAACGATCTGGAAGTACTGGGAACCATGATCGCCTTGGCGGATTTCGGTTTCTACGCCGGCAGCATTTACGGTTCCACCACCGCCGCCCATAATCACAACCGCCGTCGCGCCAGGGAACTTATAAAAGATGTCGCTGCCATCCGGGTTTCAATTATCCCGGTTCATCAGGGCCGGGGAGTTATGGCCGGGGTGACGGTACCGTTTTAAACCCGGGATCGTCTTATTCTGTTACGCTACCAGCTGATTCATCTGAAAAATCGGCAGGATTATGGACAGCACGATAAACAGGATGATGATTCCCATAAAAACGACCAGCAGCGGCTGAAGCAGTGAAGTCAGGCTGACTAAAGTACTTTCCACCTCGTTTTCAAACACCTCGGCTGTTTTCAGCAGCATTTTTTCCAGGTCACCGCTTTGTTCCCCTACCTTGATCATCTGCACGGGCAGCGTGGGAAAGATACCCGCTTCTTCCAGGCTGACGCCCAGGCTCAGGCCTTTTTCCACTTTGCCGGCGGCTTCGGCCACGGCTTGGGCAATGAGGCTGTTGCCGACAATGTTTTTGACAATGTCCAGGGCCGTCAGCAGAGGAATGCCGTTTTCCAGCAGGGAACCCAGGGTGCGGGCGAAGCGGGCCACGGCGATTTTTTTGGCCAGAATGCTGACGCCCGGCGTCAGCAGAATGGTCTGGTCGAGCAGGTAACGGCCCCGCGAAGTTCGGACGGCATATCGGAAGGCGATATAAAGACCGATCAGCAGCACTATCAATACCCACCAGTAGCCGGCCAGAAAATCACTGAAGACGATGATGATTCGGGTGGGCAGGGGCAGGGCCTGGTTCATATCTGAAAAAATTGACACGAATTTGGGAACGATTGACACCAGTAGAAAGGTGAGAATGCCGAACCCCAACACCATCATGACGGCCGGGTAAGCCAGGATTGAGATTATCCGGTTTTTCTGTATCTGCCGGTTTTCATTGATTTCCGCCAGTCTCTCCAGAACGACCTCCAGTGTTCCGGAAGCCTCGCCGGCCCGGACCATGTTGATATATATGGGAGAAAAAACATCCGGAAAATCCGACAGGGACTCGGCAAAACTGTTGCCCTCTTCAATGGAGTCCTTGATTCGGGAGAGTATTTTTTTTAAAGCCGGCGAGCCGGTCTGGGGAATCAGGGAGTAAATGGCGGAAACCAGCGGGAAGCCCGCCCCCACCAGGGTCGCCAGTTGCCTGGTAGTCATGGTCAGGTCGCCGGCCCGGACCCTGGAGAAAAGAGTTATTCCCTGTAACCGGCCGCTCCTTTTTCTGGGACCGGTATCATAGGCTTCCGTGATGGAAACCGGATAAACGGCGGTAGCCCGCAGTTTGTCCCGGGCGGCGTTTTCGCTATCGGCGTCAATAATGCCGGAGACGGTTTTGCCTTTGGAGTTAATGGCGGTGTATTCGAAGACTGGCATTAGCTTATTCAGGTTTTGTTCTGGTTATGCCCCGCAATTATGGACGGACAGCCCGCACCGTACCGCACCGGTCAAGGCCTGTCTCCTTTTTCCGCCAGGTGCCGTCTGATGATTTTCTGACACTGGTCGCCTTCTTCTGCCAGGCCGCTTCCACTACTTCCGATGTCCAGTACCAGTCTGCCTCGCCCGCGGGGAAGGAGGGAGAGCTGTTGTAAATCACCTGCAGCTCGGACGGACTGGGCAGTCGCCAGTCATCAAAACCTCCGGTATCAAGATTTTCCACATACTGTCGGGCTGCTTTATAATCCAGGCATTTTTCCGTAAGTACCGCCGAGTCCAGCATGCACCAGGTTAAACCGGTCTTAGTGTCGGTAATGGTTCGGTGGTGTTTTTCAACATAGCGGCTGTCGGATTGAAGCATCTTTTTTCTGATTTTTCCAACGGTGTCGCTGATGGCCTCTTCCCGCTCGCGGCGCGTCTTTTCCCGCTCCGCCTCGGTTTCTCTTTGTTTCTCAATGGAGTCCTTTTTTTGTCTCAGCCAGGCCAGGATCTCCCGTGCTTTGTCGCGGTATCTTTGGGGCGGTCCATTATTAACATATTTTTCCAAGCGGTTAAAACGATCGAAAATATCGATCTCGTCTTTGCGGGCATAGTCTTGTATTTGCCGCCAATCCTCTTTTTCCTGCTGATATTTTTTTATTTCGTTGATCTTATCCTCAAATTTTTTCCTGAGAGTCGTCCGGGGATTCTGGTTGAGGTAATCAACATAAAGCTGTTTGGCCGCCTCCGAATGGACTCCTTTTTCCTGGGCTTTTTTGGAAAGATCGTCCCAGGCCATCCTGTCTTTGATGGTTTGACGCAGGTCGGTTACTTCCTGCAGGCGCCGGTGATCTTCAAACTTTTTCATAAAATAGGCGCACAGATCAAGACTTCGCTGACAGGTCTGCTCTTCCAGGCAATTTTTACTGACAGATTTAATGTGCTGGTAAAGGTCTTCGCCAAGTCCGGCAAGCATATTCCTGACTTTTTCCGAGTTGGTGCTATCCGGGTGCTGGCGCAGATAATCCTTATAGGCGCTAAAACGCTGGCTGAATTTATTTTCCGGAATTTTCAGCAAGTCACGGTATTCAGCGTCGTCAACAATGGCGGGCAGTTCCGCCAGTCGATCCTCTACTTCACTGGTATAACCGCTGTCGGGATATTTTTTTAGAAAAGATTCATAAATGGCTGTGGCCTTTTCCAGGAAGTTTTCGTCAATTTCAAGAGAGTCAACTTTAGAGACGGCTTCTTCAAAAGCCTGTTTTTCCATGTCCTCCCGGCATGATTGCTTTTTAGCTTTGGCTTTCAGTTCGTATCGGGTTTCCGGATCGGTGTCCAGGTATTCATTCAGAATATTCAGTTTTTCGTCCAAGGTCGAGGCTTCTTCCGCGGCCTGGATAGCTTGATTGAATTTTCTTTCAGCCAGCCAGGGAGTGCCGATAAATTGCCACAGCAGGATCAGTAGCACCAAACCCAGGACAACGGCGGAGGTTTTTACGAGCCGGGATACCAGCCGCTTTTTTCTTAGAATTTGACTGGCATCGGTGACTTTGTCGGAGGCGGCCGGTGTCAAGTCAGGTTCCGTTGAGATTGCTTGTTCGTCTTCTGATCCGGCTTGTTTGGTTTGGGCCTGGTCGGCTGAGGATTCAGCAGTTGATTCCTCGGTTGATTTATCCGAGGTCCGGGCCGGACGTTTTCCTTTTTTGGCCTTGGTTTTGCTGCCGTCCTGGTCCTTCATGGCGCTGTCAGCCGCTTTGACGGAGACCTTCTGGGGGCTTGGCACGGTTGTCCGGTCTTCTCCCCGCCCGCCTGAAGTTTCGTCTTTTTTGCGGGCGCCTTCTATCAGGAGATTCATCAGGGGAGTTTTAATCTCCCTTTTTTTATTGGGCGTGGCGTCGGCGATTTCGATGACCGGATTTTTCCAGGAAAGAATCTCGTAGACAGCTTCTTCGTTGGTGAGGGTGTCGGTTTCAGCCGCCACCAAAACCCCTTTGATCAGATCAAGCGTACCGATCTTATCCTCGGTTTTAATTCTCAGGGTACAGGTTGTCTTTTCCATTTCCGACATCTGCAGAAAAGATGTCAGGCTGATTCCCTGAATTTGGCCGCCTACGCCGGTTTCGATAACATCGTAAACGGCATCCGCCATTTTTTTAAAATCAACCGGTTTTTCGAAATACTGAAGGGATTTTATGGATTTGATGGCAGTCGTGATTTCCCCGGTTTCAAAAGCGGTCATGACCATGAAAATCACCCGGGGATGACTTTTAGCCAGGTAATCGAGAATTTTCAGATCAGCGGGGGGAGGGTTTTCAAGATCAATAATCACCACCGACGGCGCCAGTTGTTTGATAATTTCATCAACTTCACTGATCTCCTCTGTGGTCAATACTTCAAAATCGGTGGTATGCTCCGACAGGAGACTGGAGATTATATTGAGTGTAACAGTATCTATATTTACGACCAGAATTTTTTTCATACACCCCTCATGTGACTATGCAACTTAAAAGTTCCGGTATGATTTCCGGGTGGCCGCGCCACTTCTCCGGAATTAAGCCCGGAATTAAAAGTAAGACCCGTTCCCGGAAATACGATCTGCCCTGATTTAAAATGATTCTCAGCTTTTTACTTAGCCGTACCAAATTGGACTTTGTATGAGACCATCAAAAATTACAGATATCTTTTATAAATATTAACACAAACATAAGCCAGGTGAATAAAATATTATCACAGATAAATATATATCTAAAAATTTTATGAAAGATTGAGGTTGATAGAGTAAAAAAAATTAATTTATCATAATGCAACAGGCTCAAAAATCAAGTTTAAATCCAGTCCGAACTCATTGTTATCTAACCCGGATATTTCCTGAACTTTTTCGACAATCGCTGGTTAATTAATAAAGTTCAAATAGTTATCAAGTATTTTTAAGCTGTTTTTAAAAACAAAGTATAACCGGCTGTTTATTGAATCAATCTATTATATGTCGAAAAAAACCACCCTGCGGGCTCAAGGCGGCTCGTCAAATATCCGGGTTAAAATAATAAAAAAACGTCTTTTTTTTCACCCAACCCGGTTTTCGGATGAGAATTCGTACGTCGCTCGAAGCGGGGGCTTGAGGCGCGCCCGCGACTGACAGCCAAAGTGGGGCGGGAGAAGTCTTTTTACCTTGCCTTGTTGTCCGGGCGGATGTTAGAAACAGGACAGATGATTTACGAAAACATCAGGAAAGATAAGCCTGTAAAAAGTCTTTTTTGCAGGCAGTGTCAGGCAGTGTTAAGTTTTAAGTGATTAAGTGTTAAGTAAAATCAAGAGGTTATTTTTTTTATTAGGTAGTGACTATATCAGTTTTGGGGTTTTTTACGAAAACATCAGGGAAAGGGATGTGGAAAATCTGGTCAACCATCAGGGTGGCATTGATTTCGGTTTGATCAATGAGCCGGTAATACGGATCAACCACCTGGATTATACCTTGCGGACACCGACGGGACGGTTGCGATCCGGCCTGGCCCGTCGATTATTGTTTAAGCAATTTGTTTTTGTCGGCATTTGCACTCCGGATGTGATGGCCGGGGTAGCGGTTGTCGATTTACAATACGTTGCCAATGGTTTTTTTTATGTGTTTGACAGAAATAGCCGTTGTCTCACCGAGGCAAAAAGAACCTCCCCTCCCTGGACGGTTGATATATCGCCTTTTCCGGAAGAGGCCGCGGCGTTTTTTAAGACCGGTGCGCTGTCAGTCCGGCTGTCCGGTGACCGGCTTTTGGTTGAAAGCCGGGAGATGAGGCTGGCGGTTAAGTTGGGGCAGGTGGATGCCACCCCTTTGCGAATCTGCACCCCGAGCGGATTCCGGGGATGGACCTACACAAGGAAGCTGACGCCTGTTCCGGTGGCGGGATCCCTGCGGATCAAGGGGCAATCGTATTCCTTGGATCCCGATTCAAGCCAGGCTATTATGGATTGGACCGCGGGGTATCTGCGTCGGAACACGTGGTGGAACTGGGCGGCCATAGCGACGGTTCTTTCGGACAATCGCCGGCTGGGTCTCAATCTGGCCTGCGGTGTCAATGAAACCGGGGCCACGGAAAACGCCTTCTGGATTGACGATCATCAGGTCAAGGTGGACAGCGTCAAATTTGTTTATGATGAGCAGGATGACCGCGGCAAGTGGCGGATAACCTCCGGGGATGGTCGAGTCCGGCTTGAATTCACGCCGGTGGCCGACCGTGGGGAGAAACTCAACGCCCTGCTGGTGGTCTCACGATTTACTCAATTCCTGGGGTTTTTTTCAGGTATTTTAAGGGACGAGGCCGGAAATCAAATCCGCCTGGACAATTGCCCCGGCTGGACTGAAGAACATTTTGCCAGGTGGTAGCCCGGCTTTTATTTTATCTGCCGGGTTAACCCGGTTATTTCACGAGTCGATTTGGGCGCAGCTGCAAGGCGCAGGGCGCGAAGCTGTAGTAATCTACCGCGAGCGGCCTGCAACAA